>QBUN01000042.1 GCA_013180565.1 Candidatus Methanophaga sp. GoMg3.2
CTATAATTGGTACGAGGCCGCAGTTTATCAAATGTGTTCCAATATCAAAGGAACTACGAAAATATCATCAAGAGATATTGATCCATACGGGACAGCATTATGATTTTGAAATGTCAAAATTGTTCTTTGACCAACTTTGTATCCAAGAACCTGATTACAATCTCTGCGTAGGCTCAGGAAATCAAGGAGAACAAACTGGAAAAATGTTAATAGAGATTGAAAAGGTTTTGTTAAAAGAAAAACCTAACTTTGTTTTGGTTTATGGCGATACAAACTCTACATTAGCCGGTGCATTGGCGTCTGTAAAATTACATATACCCATAGGACATGTTGAAGCGGGTCTAAGAAGTTTTGATAGGATGATGCCAGAGGAAATCAATCGTATTTTAATAGATCATGCATCGGATATTCTATTTACTCCCACTAAAACAGCAGTGGAGAACTTAAAAAAAGAAAGTATCAACGATGGTGTTTATCTAACAGGCGATGTGATGTATGATGCTTTACAACACAACATCAAAATCGCAGAAAAAACAGGGATTTTAATAAAATTTGGGGTCAAAACAAAGGAATATTTCTTGGCTACTATCCATCGTCAGTCAAATACAGATAATGTCGAAAATCTCTCAAATATTCTCGCAGCATTTTCTGAAATTAAAGAGAAAGTAATATTTCCCATTCATCCAAGAACAAGAAAGTTCATAAAAAAGTATGGTTTAGAAAGGAAAATCAAAGGTAATCTAATCCTTACAAAACCCGTTGGCTATCTGGATTTCTTGTGGCTCGAAAAAAACGCAAAAAAGATTTTGACAGATTCTGGTGGTATTCAAAAAGAAGCATATATCTTAAAAATACCATGCATTACGTTGAGGGAGAATACCGAATGGGTAGAAACAATAGAAGATGGATGGAATATCTTAGTTGGGACGAATAAAGAAAAAATAATAAATGCTGCTATCAATTTCACACCTTCTAAAAAGCAAAGCCGTCCTTTTGGTAACGGCGATGCTAGTAAGAAAATCAAGGAGGTTTTAGATGAAATTGAGATTATATAGTGACGACCCAGGGGTGAAATACGTATTTCAAACTTTCGTAGACACATATGGTATCAAGAACGAAGAGAACATCACTTTTTCCTATGGGGCGGATATTAAAGAAAGAGGAATCGTTATTTTAAAAGGAAAAAAATGCGAAAAAAATTTAATCTTTGACGGAAGGCGAATACCTATATTTCATGCAAACGTAAAGGAAAAAACCCAGGGAGAACCTATAGCGTATTATGACGATGAGACACCTGCAATTAGTTATGATAAAGAATCAAAGAAAGTCTATATGACTGCAGATATAGTCAAAACTGCTTTTCTCTTGCTTTCAAGAGCTGAAGAAGAAAATACCAAAAAAGACAAATATGGGCGGTTCCAGGCAAAATATTCGATAAATAAAGATGTTGAAAAGCCCATAGTGAACGAATATTTTGGGATTTTATTAAATTTGTTGAACTTGACTCTTGAAGATACAAAACAAAAAATGGGTAGAAAGATTTTCTGGCCAAATGATGCACCATATGCCGTCTGTTTAACCCATGATGTCGATAATATTTACAAATGGTGGATAAAAAAGACATTGTCGTATCTAATAAAGCAACGTAAAATACGAGCGGTTGGATCTTCAATTGGTAGAAAAGAATATTGGAATTTCGAAAAAATAATGGATTTAGAGGAAAAATATGGGGTACAGTCAACATTCTTTTTCCTTACCACAAGAAGGGATTTTCAACCCCGATACAATTTGAGAAGAGTGAAAAGGGTAATTCTTAACTTAGATGAAGGGGGATGGGAAATAGGATTACACACTGGTTTTGATTCTTACAATAATTACGATAAAATCCTCAATGAAAAACGTAAAATCGAAAAAATTTTAGGCAAACCAATAACTGGAGTAAGGAATCATTATCTACGGTTCCGAGCACCAGATACATGGAGACTACTGGAAAAATTGGGATTCGGATACGATACTACGTTAGGCTTCAGAGAAACTGTTGGATTTAGAGCTGGGATTATCCATCCTTATTTCCCTTACGATTTTAAAAATGATAAACAATTAACTATTCTGGAATTACCTATGACTTTTATGGATAGTACACTTTTTATGGCAGGTGATTCACAGAGGATCCTCGAAGAGCTGATAAAAACGGCGAAAAGATGGGGTGGTCTTATCGTCGTCAATTGGCATCAACGAACATTCGATGAAAAAGATTTTCAAGGATATACAG
>QBUN01000041.1 GCA_013180565.1 Candidatus Methanophaga sp. GoMg3.2
AAAAAATGATAGATATAGAAAACGAAACACATAAAAGATTAAAAAGATTAGAGGATAAAATATTAATAAAAGAATTGTACAACAAAGGAGTTAGACAGCTAGAAAGAAGAAAATATGAAGATGCAAAGGAGTCTTTTGATAAAATAACAAATATAAATCCAAGAATAAAAGAAGCGTGGCTAAATAAAGGAATTGCGTTAGGGATGTCCGGCCAAATTGACAAAGAAATAGAGTGTTATGATAAAGCAATAGGAATAGATGAAACCTATCAAATGGCACGAGATAATAAAGAAATTGCGTTAAAAGAATAGATTTTACTAAAGGGTGGAATGAAATCTATGAGAAGAGAAGAAGCAGAAGAGATCTATGATACGAATGCTGTGTTTAATTATCTTTTAGACAAAGACAAGCTAGCGGTGGCATTAACTCGCCATCCTGTTGATCTTTTTATTGGAGTTACACAGACAAAAGTAGGAAAACTTGCATTTATTGTCATTAAGAGAACTATAGCCGCTAAAAAGATAATATCCCCTTTCACAATCGAGGATATCGATGGAAATTGGATGCACCAATTTAGAGAGGTGTTAAGCAACCTTACAATCAATGAACAACGGCAAAATGGCGGATTTGATAAGGAAACTTATATGAGCGATGTAGAAAAGATAAAGGAGGAGGGAAAACTTTTGTTTGACCATCTAATTCCTGGCGAAATGCAGGATTTTGTTAAAGAATATAAATCAGTTTGGTATACTATGGAGGACAAAGATTTAGTAGATAAAATAGTAGCGGAGTTGCATGCCGGGAAGACGGAAAAATTAAAGACGATATTCGAGGACAAACAGCCTACGGGAACAATCACAATTATGAATGAAAAAGATGATGAATGGGAAATACTTGAAGAGATGAATCGTGAAGAACAGAAAACTTATTATGCCTATAATATTAAAAAAGAAGATGAGAAACTAAAAGTTTACAAAACGATTGATTCGGTTTGGATTAACTACGATCTGAAAAAAACGGACCAGGAAAAAATTGACCCCGTTTGGGAATTACTGTATGTTAGTGGTCTTCCAAACGGAGAAGAATTTTTTTGGTGTGATAGGTTTTCCATAGCGAGAGTAGACGCTAATTATGATTTTCCAGAGCCACAAATTCAAATTGGAGATAGGATAAAAGTCGCTATAATTAGTAATGATCAGGAATATGCGAATGAAGAAAGAGATTACCTAAATGCACATGTCAATGGAGACATGACGGAAATAAGAAAATGTGATGAGATTAGAAGGCTTGATGATAAAATATTTAATATTTTGCATCTTGCAACACATTATGACGGAAACAGAGAGATAGGACTAGAGGATGGAGGGATAAGTGTTGGCAGAATTAATCGTAAGCTACTTGCGTCTAACATTGTTTTTATGAATACATGTAATACACAAGACAGAATATGTTTCGTAGTTCCTATAACATTAGGGAATGTATTTAAAAATAAAAACGCATGGATTGGGACAAATTGGATGATAGTAGGCCAGCCTGCTTCTGATTTTGCGAAATGTTTCTATGATAATTTTTTGCATGGGATCCCCATTGCTAGGTCGGTCAAAGAGGCTAGAAAAAAAATAAGGGATACAAATATCATGTATCTTGCATATACTGTCTATGGTCACCCTTTTACGAGGTTGGTACGAGTTTAGTTGTTAAAGAGATCGTTACAGAATCCTTTTTCTCGCCAGATCCTCCGAGATTTAGGATCCCCCAATTAATTCCACCCTCACCACCAATTGATACAGAGCCAGTTATCTCAATTTTTACGTCACACTCCTGCTCTATACTCTCTTTTATTTCTCCGTTGATGGCCTCTAAGACATCTTTAAGTTTTAACACATGATCTTCTTTGCCACCTCTCATTTCAAGCTTCTCTTTCACACCTCGTAGCTCAATTCCACTTATCTCTTCAGATGCTACATATATTTCCATTACTATCACCATTTTTATTATAGTGGTTGTAGTATTTAAAAGCATGTGTTCCTTATCAAGCCTATTCTTAGAGTAAAGGGCATTAACGAGGTAAAAATTAAAGCAACAACAACTGCTAGCCAGCTTAGCCCTAACAAAGATATATTTGGGTCCGTGATTTGAAGATTTTTTCTTTTTTCTCTGAAATCTAGCCCGGCATTTTTTAGTATTGCTTTTACTTTTCTCTCATGAACCAGAAATAATATTCCAATTGCGATTAATGGTACCAGTAGAAATAATACCGAAATTGAT
>QBUN01000040.1 GCA_013180565.1 Candidatus Methanophaga sp. GoMg3.2
CTAATTCGCTCCATGCCTCGCGTAATCGCCGCTCGCTTTCTTTATTCACGAGTGCAACAAAAGAAGGCCCTGTCCCTGATAAGCTCACTCCCTTCACTCCACATTCCAAAGCCTTTAGCATCGGCTCAGGGTCGAAACTCAGCGCTGAACAATACAAAAAACCATTTAACGTCATCGCATCTTCAAATTTATCTGTCAACGCCAATTCATACGCAAGGTTCACCCACGGTGCGATTAATCTTGACCGTTTCACATCGGTATCAGCCGTAAACGCTTGCCTTCTCGGAACGAGAATAAGTACTTCTGATTCCTTCTCCACCCGCTTTACCAACTCCATCTTTTTATTGTCTGTTATTACTATCCCGCCAAGTAAAGAAGCGCAAGCATCGTCAAAGGCGCCTGTTATGGACACGCCAACATCAAGAGCAGCGTTTACACCTATTTGTATTGCATCCAGCGCACCTATTTCCGCTTTCGCTTCTTCACCCAGAGCATCAAGGGTAGCAACAACAGCGGCATTTGCGGCTGCACTGCTGCTCTTCAGTCCACTTCCCATTGGTACTTCACTTCTCGTCTTCACATAACCACGTAGCGGCAAATCGAACTTCCTCAGTACTAACTCCACGCATCGCTCTATCAATCTTGTATCACACTCTGCTTCCTCTTCTATTTCACCGCCTATGCCTCTAAAATCATCGCCAAGCTCCACTTCCGCATACGTCCATAAATCAATGCCAAAAGCAGACCCTTTGTAGGTTGCTATTGCATTTATTATAGTCCCCGCACCACTTGCTTTTCCATAGCCCTTTGTGCCACTCATTCTTGCGTCCACCACATTATCTAAAGACGTTAGGAGAAAAAATTAAAGCGTTAATTATTTATGCTTGTGATCTCATACCCTCCTCTTGTTGATAGTAAAAATTAGAGAGGAGAAGAGCGCGAAATGGCAAAAAGGGTTGTTATTGTAGGTGGTGGTATTGCTGGGATATACGTGTTGAGGAGCTTACTTGCAAGGAAGAGCGATGTAGATGAAGAGATGGACTTCACCGTAATAAAGCGAGAGAAAAGCGGCTGGGTCTCTACTTGTGGATTACCTTTTGCTTTGCGTGGTTGGTATGAGATAGAAAGAACAGAAATAAACAAGCCGCAGTTTTTCCTTGATCAGGGCGTTGATTTCAGAACTGAGACAGAGGTAGCAAAGCTAAATTTAGATGATCGCAGTTTGGTTCTCAAAACAGGCGAGGAGCTAAAATACGATTATCTCGTTATTGCAACTGGGAGAAAGCAGGAAGTGAAAGAAACGGAACTCGAGGGTGTTTACACTTTTAATAACGAGGAGGATGCGGAAAAGATAGAAGCAGCCCTGAGTCTTGAGGAAGTAGAAAACGCATATATTCGTGGTCGTGGTATTATCGGATTGCAAGCGGCAGCCGCTTTCTCGACAAGGGGATTAAAGATAACGGTTCATGGAGGACCTCCTTCTTTGCTGCCTTCCAACTTAGACCCCGATATGGCTGACATGGTGAAAGAACGAATGGAGAAAGATGACATAAGATTTATCCTTGATAGAAGAGAGATAACAGCTATTAAAGGACATGAGGGGCGGGTGAAATCCGTTGTGATAGGAGGAAAGGAAGGCGAGAGAGAGGAGATTCCAGCGGATATCGTTATAATCGGCAAATGGATGCTGCCTGAGGTAGACCTCGCATGGGATGCGGGTGTAGATATAGGAGAAAGTGGAGGAGTAGTCACGGACAGATCAATGCATGTTAAAAAAGGAAGAGGGCATATAACAAACGTATATGCAGTTGGTGACTGTACGGAAGTTGTAGACGCCATCACACATCGTCCGAGACTGAATCAACTTGCATCTACTGCTGTCACTCAAGCTACGGTTATAGCTGATAACATACTTAGCGATATTAGTGAGCAACCGGGTTTATATTCCCCCTGCGAATATTGTTTTGGACCAACAGCAGCGGATGTCGGAGGTGTCTTGATAGGTTCTGTAGGAGTTACATCAGAAGCGGCAAGTCGCGCAGGCATAAAAACAATAAGTGGTAAGGCAACGAAACTCACAAAGGCAAGATACTTCCCCGGAGCGACACCCCTAACCCTAAAATTGATCTTCGATGCATATACCAAGAAATTAATAGGTGCGCAAATGATCGGTGAATTCACTGTCGCGGAACGTGTAAACGAGTTGGGACTCGCTATACGTGCAGGTATAACCGCAGAGGAGATGAGAAGTATGGAG
>QBUN01000039.1 GCA_013180565.1 Candidatus Methanophaga sp. GoMg3.2
AAGGCGTTATTGTGCCCGGCGTGGGTGCATTTGATGACTGCATACGGAACCTAGAGCCGTTTTCTGAAGCGTTAATCGAGGTTGTAGAATCGGGCGTGCCTGTACTTGGGATCTGCATTGGGATGCAGGTTTTGTTTGACACTAGCGAAGAGGGCAATGGAAAAGGGTGGGGATTGATACCCGGTGAAGTGGTTCGATTATCCGCGAATGTGCGCGTGCCACATATGGGCTGGAACAATCTGCACCTGCAAAGGCATTCAGAGCTGCTGGATGGGATTACGGATGATGATTATTTCTATTTCGTACATTCTTATTATTGTGTGCCGAGAGATGATGGCGCTACTGTAGCAACGGTAGATTACGGCGTGCAATTGGCTGCGATTGTGAATAAGGAGAACGTATATGGCGTTCAGTTTCATCCGGAGAAGTCGTCAAAGAAAGGGTTGCAGGTATTGAGTAATTTTGTGAGGGTGTGTAAATGTTAAGATTATGAAATGCTTTTATATTCCGAAACTTAAGTGAACAATAAGCATATAGATAAGATAAAAGGTCCACTGTAAAATGAGGTGAAAATGATAAGCGGGATAGTTCGTCACGAGTCGTGGATAAACGAAGTGCTTTGTATCAATTCCCGTATTGGAGGGATAATCAAAGTTAGATTCGTTTATTCGACGTTAGACAACACAGGAATGGTCCAAGGGTGAGAATATGGATACTAAAAAGCCCCAAAACATTGATGAATACAAAAAATGGTTAAAAGAGAAACATGGATTTGAGATTTCCGATAGGACTCAGATATATTATGAGTCCGTAACAGGTAGAATCAAGCTGAATCTCGAGGAATCCAATTTTTGGATTCAACTAACCGAGAATCTCAAAAAGTATGATGAGGATTATTTAGCAAAAACAGGATACTCTCTATTGATACCGGAGTTTAAACCAAAGATATACATAAAGTCTTTCAATTCATTTTTATTAAAAACATTTAGAAAAAATATCTTAGAGAACAAGCGTTGGCCCGATGAGCCGGAAGGTGAATGGATACTTCCTGATAGCTGGCATACTAAGGTAAATGACATTATAAGAACACTGTTTGTAGTTAAATATCTAGATGGTGTTGAGTTTATGATAGAAAAAATAAAATCACTTTGTGAGTCACGTAGTATGGAGTGTCGAGTTTTTCTCGAAGCTAGAGAAGAGGGGTATTATGCTGCACATGCATATACGAAACAAGAATTTGAGATTCCAGGAGTTAATTGGGATACAGAAAAGATTGATATTTCAATTGAGATTCAAATAACAACACAACTACAAGAGGTAATTCGGAGATTGCTGCATAAATACTATGAAGATAAGAGAAAAGGGATTAGAGAAGAAGATATAAAGTGGCAATGGGATTATAAAAGCGATGAATTTGCTACAAATTATTTAGGGCATATACTTCATTATGTTGAGGGCATGATTATGGAGATTAGGGAAAAGCAAAAGGAGGAGATAGCATGAAAGAAGAGTTTAAAAAATATCTGGAGGATGTAGACATAATAGGAGCTATTGGTGAAAAGGTTGAGAGGATCTATGATTTTTACCGGGAGATTTGCCCCGATGAAATCACAGGTATTTTCATAACGGACTACATAAAGGAAGACGGAGAGCGGGTGTATGAGCATCTTTGGTTTTTTTCTGAGAAATACTGCATGGAAGCAAAGCAATTTATAACAACGGATGACTTTGATATCACCCCAATAAAGAATCGAATAATTCGCTGGGAGCTAAAAAAGCAGGATTATGACTTCAAAAAGGCGACAGAGAAGTCGAGACAATATTTAAAATTCAGCATGGATACAAAGCTTATGGGCGAGCTTAAAGCATCAAAAGAGAATTGCGATTATCTTAGGGACAGATTCCTCGAATATATTAAGTCAAATTTGAAGGAATGAGTACTATGGTACCTAACACTGTGTATGCTGTTCACACCTTTGGTGCTCTCCAAAATTGCTCTCCCTCTATCGGTCAGGCAACTTCGCATACACAGATATCGTTAAACTAAAGGCCCCATGCCACTCTTAGAACGAATAAAAATATTTGAAAAGCGTAAAGGAGTTTAAATTATGATGGAAAACAAAACAAAATGTTAGCGAAACGGATAATCCCCTGTTTGGACTGTGACTTCGGCGTGCCCGGGGGAAGAGTAGTAAAAGGGATAGAATTCAAGCAGATAAGATACGCGGGTATCCCCTGGGATCTTGCAGCGGAAT
>QBUN01000038.1 GCA_013180565.1 Candidatus Methanophaga sp. GoMg3.2
ATGCAGCGAAATACAATTCGGCTTTATACGGCCCTTTCCGCGAGGCGGCCGATTCAAGCTTCCAATTCGGAGACAGGAGCAGTTACCAGATGGCATTTGCTAATGCACGGGAAGCGCTCAGGGAAGTGGAACTGGACATACAAGAGGGTGCGGACATCGTAATGGTGAAACCCGCTCTTTTATATCTTGATATTATCTCTAAGGTTCGTGCGAGGTTTGATGCTCCGCTGGCGGCTTATAGTGTTAGTGGCGAGTATGCAATGCTAAAAGCTGCATCAGAGAAGGGATATTTGAAGCACAATGACGTAATGATGGAAGGCTTAACAGCGATAAAGAGAGCAGGTGCTGATTTAATTATCACTTATTTCGCAAAAGAAGCAGCAAAGGTATTAAAGACATGAAGAAAGAGGAAATCCTGATAGAGGCGCTACCGTATATCCGCGAGTTCTACGGTTCCAAAGTAGTGATAAAGATAGGCGGGCATGCGTTAGTAAACGAAAGCATTATGGACAGCATCACACAAGACCTGGTGCTGCTTAGATTCGTTGGAATATCGCCCATCGTGGTGCATGGCGGTGGTCCGGAAATAACGCGGATAATGGAGCGATTAGGCAAGAAGCCCAAATTTATCGGGGGGCTTCGCATTACCGATGACGAAACAATGGAAATAGCTAGTATGGTGCTTGTAGGTAGCATTAATGAGCGTATAGTATCTCTCATCGGGAAACATGGTGGCAAGGGTATTGGTTTATCAGGTAACGATGGCAAGTTGATCGTAGCGAAGAAGAAGCAGAAGCATAAGGTCGAAGGCGTGGAACTAGAAGTTGACCTCGGCTGGGTGGGTGAGATAGAGAAGATAAACGCGGAGATACTAAATATAACTGCTGCTGAAGATTATATTCCCGTTATATCGCCAATAGCGGTGGATGATGCGGGAAACAGCCTTAACGTGAATGCTGATTTGGTAGCCGGCGAGATAGCATGTGCAATAAAGGCAAAGAAGCTGGTATTACTCACTGATGTTCCTGGCTTGATGCGTGATCCCTCTGACGTTTCTACTTTGATCTCGCAAGTGACGGCCTCGGAAATAGAAGCGCTTATAGCAACTAAAATTATCGGTGAGGGGATGATACCAAAAGTAGAAGCGGGTTTGAGAGCGGCTTCCGGCGGCGTTACTACGCATATTATTAATGGGCGGGAACCACATTCCCTTTTGCTCGAATTATTCACTGATAGTGGTATCGGGACGATGATCGAAGGGATAACGTAATTACTCAATATCCTACTTCACAGCCAGTATTATTTGTATTTGAATAAGACACTAAAGCGGGCATCGTCTTTTGATCCAGGAATGCTTTTGTCGCCGCTGCGAGCTCTTTTGCTCTCTTCTCGCTTTTCACTATTGCATACGTTACAGGGCCAAAAGAGGACATACCATACCCCAGGGCATGAGCATCGAAGAAGTGGAAAAGCTCATTTATTATTTCATGCTGTAGCTTTAGCTCTATCCTCTTGAACCCTACCTGCTGTAACATGGTTAGACTCTCTGCAAATGTTGCTATATCATTCTCAAGCACGGATGGTAGTGTCTGCATAAGCAGAATCCGGCATACTTTTTCCACCTCTTCGCGCTCTATGGGGCAGCACCGCTTGAAAATCTCTATCTCTTCAGGTCCATGTGCGCCCCTTTTCACTTGTGGTATCGCAATGACAAAGAACCAGTCTTCGGGTAGCGGATGCTGAAAGAGAACAGGTGGTGGCGGCACGTCAGATGCCGAAGAAGGGCGGAAGCCCGTTTTTAGCCCCTTCACGTTCTTCAAGCTCTTATCATTCCGAAACACATGACCGCCATCTAAGATGAACCCGCCTTTATCGAATGCCGCCACGCCTATCCCAGAAGTGCCACCCCTACCCCCCAGTTTTGCTAATTCTACCGCGTTATCGCTTCGGCCTTCCAGCACGCTTATCGCTTTTGCCACACTTAGTGATAATTGTGTCCTGGAGCCCAAGCCCACATGTGATGGCAACTTCCTCAATATCGTTACGTGGTAATTCGCTCTCAACTCTATTTTACTTCTTAGCTGTTCTAATATAGGAACAACTTCTTCCGCTTCCACCTGATCGTTATCAACTGCAGATACGGCTACTTCCAAAGAGGGTTCATTCAATGCTACCCCTACTCCACCATCTACTCGTCCAAGCTCACCGTTCAGATCTATAAGTGCGAAATGGAGTCTGCTTGGTGAAGTTAT
>QBUN01000037.1 GCA_013180565.1 Candidatus Methanophaga sp. GoMg3.2
TTTTGCCCTTCGCCAATTCCATTCTGATCAAATCCTTATTACGGTGTTGTTAGTTATAAACTCACTATATATAAATAAGGCCATATGACCCATACTATACCTATGATTCCAATACTTTATTAACATTTCTATTTCTCACCATCTCCATAGAGCTCTTTAATCAACTCTCCATACTCTAAGACCAGAGATTTACTCATTTGTGTCGTAAATGCCGTTTCTTCAACCGACAAACATTTCTTAAGGCAGAAGCGCACACGATCAAAATCGTTGAGATATCTATCAACGGCGTTGGGACTGTGATACGTTTCCCGTGCGATGTCCGGTGTAGCTTTTCTATCCTGAACCGACATTCTGCAGATGATTTGCTTATGCGTTGTACTTCTCCCCAGGTCATGCACGGTGCCCCTACGTGGGAGTACCACGTTATTCTCACGTTCATATTCGGCGATATCCTTTTTAATTGTTGTAAGGGAGCAAAAAAGGATGACCGATGGGTCGGTTTCTGCCAGCGTTCCACGCTGCTCGTCCGCTTCGCGCAGCATCCTTGCAATAGCACTCTTTCGGATCTCCTTCTGTGGAACGCCCTCAGCCCTCTTCTGCATGTCTTCATAAGTTACCACTGATAGGACAACGGGACGCAATCGCAGATTCTTCATGCTCTTTCCATACCCTCCTTTCTCTTCTTTTGCCACTGCGAACCAGAGCAGCTGACCCATTCTGAGATTTGTTAGCGGCGGATAGTACTGCTCAACGATCGCCTTCTGTTCTTTGACCAATAACTTGACGACCTTCGGTCCGCCCAACTTTGGGAATTCCGCCAATATGAAACCGGATACCGCTGTCTCAAACGTTTTGTCCAGTAACGGTGCATAGTTACTTTGCTGTGCATACATGCTCAATTTGTCGCCCCCCTTTACTTATCTCACGATCTGCAGAGTTCAGCGCCAGTATCTCGTCTAAGCGGCCTTTATACGCCGGATCTTCTTTGTATTTGCGGTATAACGCTTGGTAATCCTGTGTCAATCGCTCTGAACTCTGAACGAGGAAAGCGATTTCTTTCGTTCTGTATCCCTTTTCGGTAAGATACGCAACACGGGAGAAAGTCAGGATATAGCGCTTGATCGCCGTTAGGGAGTGTTTTAGTCTCCTTTCAATTTCGGTGTATGTTTTTCGCTCTATGAAAAGCCTAACGGTTTCTACCTTGTGGGATACACCAGGACCGATGTCTTTTTGCTGCCCTCGTGTTGGAACAATCACGCCGCGCTTTGCGAGTGCCTTAATGTCTCGCCTTACCGTTCTGACACTGCAATTCAAGAGCTTTGATGCTACGTCCTCCTGTGTAAGTGTGACACCTTGGTCCCATGCTTCGTGTGTAACTCTGGCGAGCCTCGCCTGGCGAAGAGTAGCAAGTCCATACTGACTCCTGATTTCTTCATCCTCTTTTCCCGCATCTAGCGTTACCACCACCGTTTTCATCTCACATTCGCTTAATGGCTTCCCCGCAGGTTCCGACACGGCAATTCCCAAAACCCTCAACTGTCCCACATTCATCACGTTCGGATTGCTCGGATCTTGTACGAATACCGATTTCGCGGTCTCTAATATGGCGTTGGATACGAAAGGTGGGCATTCATATCCTTGTTCCACCATATTGACGAACATTTGGTCGAGCGTTTTTGCATTTAACCTCTGAGATGCTGTTTTATTTCCTTTCATTCTTTTCGCCTCCTCTCAATCCGGAATGCTTTTTATGTCGTATGTCTATAGGAGTTATGTAGAGGAGGTCATATGGCCTAATAGCAAATAAGAAGCTTTTCGGGTTCTACTCGAAAAAAACTCAAAATGTTTATATACTCCAAAATTTAGGTCATTAAGTGCGAAGTAGTATGCCGCTAAAAATGGTAACAAACATAAAGGAGAAAAGCTAACTTAACTATGGCCGATTACGCTCTAGCCTTAACGTTCAGCGTTACTGCGATTATCGCTATCATTGTAATTTCCAATCCGCTTTCAACCTCTGCGATATTCATTGCACTTACCGAAAGAATGTCGCGTAAACAAAAGCAAAACACCATAAAAAAGTCATTGACATACTCTACTGGGATACTGATTCTCTTCGCACTGACAGGGTTATTACTTTTCAAGATTTTTGGATTCTCGATTGGCGCGTTTAGAATCGCCGGAGGTGTGCTGCTATTCACAACGGCTGTGGGTATGCTTAACCCCAAGACAAGCCAGGAAGAAGCGACTG
>QBUN01000036.1 GCA_013180565.1 Candidatus Methanophaga sp. GoMg3.2
TCTACCAATAATCCAAACTGAATTTCGTGAATTTAAAAGAGAAGTGACAAAATTGGATGAAGAATTGGATGAAGAATTAGAAGATTTAGAAGACGATCTTTTAGAAATTACCCCTGATTCTGAGGAAGGCAAGGTAAACAAAGCAATAAATAAATTATCGCTTTTTATGCAGAAACTAAAAGATGAAGATTCTAGATTTAGCAGAATAGTCAAAGGTACCGAAAAAGGAATAGAATTGGCACAAAAACTTGCTGTGACGTATAATAAATTTGCACGAGAGCTAGGATTATCAGAAATCAAAGATCTGTTTTTGGGATTATAAGGAAAAATCACTTACATAAAACAAGACATAACAATATTATAAAGAGAAGACAAAGAATACAAACAAGACAAACAAGACAACACAAACAACACAAAAAAGACAAAGCAAGACATGTGGTACGAAAGATTTGGCTGGCGGGAAAATGTACTATCAACCAGACCGAGTCCAAACCTGATAGGTCTGGAGCGAGAACGGCAAGAGCTAAAAGAATCCGTAGAGTCAGGCAGGATTTTATTGATAAGAGGTGAAATAGGCACAGGCAAGACAAGTTTATTGCTATGGCTAAGAAATACACTGAAAAGGGAGAATAAGACAAAACCTGTTATCCTTGAAGGCATAGAAACAAGAACAAAAGAGATTTTATTGTCTTCTTTGAGACGACAAAGGACTTTGCTGGATAAGTTAATGCTGAGGTCGTATCCAAAGAACCTAGTAGCGTTTTTAGACGAAGGGGAGAAGTTCCCCGAAGAGATAACCGAACATTTAAGATTAATGTGGGACCGGAAAGATTTGTATTCACTTGTAATAGCGACAACGGATCCCGCATTGGAGAATTTCACACCTGCTTTTAAGGATCGAATAGGAAAGACAATGGTCTTATCGTCTATAGCAAGAGGCGATCTGGTAGAAATGATAAGGAAACGGACAGGTGATAATAACCCTTTCACGTCCGAAGCGATGATAATCCTGGCAGAGAGATATAACTCGCCCAGACGGCTTCTGGAAGGCTGTGCAGAAGTATGCATCTATTGTGCTGATGAAGGATTGGGTGAGGTAACAGAAGCTGTTGTTGAGGGATACATAACAAGACAAACAAGACAAACAATACAACCAAAAAGACAAAAAAGACAAGTGGAAACAAGACAAATAGAAACAATACAAACAAGACAACCTGAAAAAAGACAAGAAAGACAACCGGAAACAAGACAAAAAGAAGTGGAATCGGTGGATGATGTTGCTATTCCGGAGCTGCCGAGTGAGGGTGATGACGAAGGGGATATGGTGGAAACAAGACAAACAAGACAACCAGAAGAAAGACAAGAAAGACAAACAAGACAATCGGAAACAAGACAAACAATACAAACAAGACAAGATGTAAAACTATCTCCAGAGCAGCAAAAGATTGCGGATTTGGTGGGGCAAGGGGTGAATACGGTAAAAGATATCGCGAAAGAATTGGATATGGGTGAGGCGGCAACTAGGACACAGATAAAGCGAATGATTGAAAAAGGTTGTGTGGAGGTCGTTAGCAGTGAGCGACCAAAGAAGTATGGGTTGAAGGAATGAGTGAACCGCTTGTCAAGGAATATATAACAGGTACAAAACAAATACCTACACCCTTAAATCTTCCCGTGTTCTTAACCAGCTTTCTTTAAAGTCTTCCCTATCTATAGCATCTCCTCTTAGCAGTCTGACCTTATATTTAATAGACAGTAGTTGTGAGAGCGTAAAGAAGAAGCCATTATGAAAGCTGTCTCCTTTACCGCTGGCGTATGCCTCGCATTTCATTAGTTGCTCCACCATCTTGTTTACATCTTCGCTTTCTTCTTCTAATATGTCCAATACAAGATAGAAACAATAATCGCGGCAGTCTGCTAATAATGTTGCCTTCTCTGGATTTATCTTCCCCGATCTGCTAATCTCTGTGTAAATATCTCGCTGCAAGCTTACAATATGCTTTGCCAGTTCAACAAGGTTTACTTTTTCCATACTCTTTATACTGTTCTTTAAAATACATAATCCTATCTTTTAACCATTTACCAGAATCAGCCCCCTTTATCGCTTCAATGTATCCCGCCAGGCAATTTTCACAAACCACAAATTCTGTAAAAGGTTCGCATTCCCAAATTTTTTCTATCCATTTTGCCTCTTCTTCGGTCAAATCTTCCGGGTAATACCAAGTCTTATCTATCGTCTTGCCACATACTG
>QBUN01000035.1 GCA_013180565.1 Candidatus Methanophaga sp. GoMg3.2
CCTGACGATATTAAAACAATAAACGATTTAAGTAAATTACCAATTTTAACTAAAGAAGAAATTAGAAAAAATCCAGAAAAATTTTTAGCAGAAAACATTAAAAAAATAAGTATGATAAGAAGTGCTACTAGTGGCTCATCTGGAAAGGTTTTTGAATATATGACGGATAAGCGAGTACTTAGTATATCTCGTGCTTTAGGATTAAGAGCGTGGGGGTTTGCAGGGTATAATATTGGAGATAGACTTGTAACAATTGCGGGATCTTCTCTTTTACCACAAAAGAGAAGTTTTTTAGAGAATATAACCTTTAAAGCAAATAGAAATTTGCCTTTATCGTCGTATAATATGGACAACAAAAAAGTGATAAATTACGTACACCAAATATTAAAATTCAAACCCAATTTTATTCGTGGTTATCCCTCTTCTATTGCGATCATTGCAAATTATTTAATTGAACATAATATACAAGACATCAAACCAGTTGCTGTTATGACCACAGCAGAGACCCTTTACAAGAGGGATAGGGAACTAATAAGCAATGCATTTGATTGTGATGTTTTTGACCAATGTGGTTGCAATGATGGTGGGGAAAATTTTTGGGAATGCAAAGAACACACGGGCTATCATATTGGCGTTGAACGAGCAATTCATGAATTTGTTGATAATGCTAATGAACAGGTCTCAAATGATATTGGTCACATAATTTTAACTGATTTATGGAACTATGCAATGCCATTAATTCGTTACGATGCAGGAGATATTGCTATAGCCTCTGATGAAATGTGCCCCTGCGGTAGGGGACTTCCATTGGTAAAGACAATTATGGGTAGAACAATAGACCAGATTGTTTTACCAAGCGGTGATTTACTTCCTGGCCTAATATTTACTGATATTTTTGAAAGAGAAGGGATTACAGACAAAGTTATAGATTACCAAATTATACAAGATAAGATAGATAAGTTTACACTTAATATAGTCAAAAATGAAGGATATAATGACAAAACAAGCGTGGCAATCTACAAATTTTTTGATGGTCATATGGATACTTCATTGGATATAAAATTTAATTTTGCTGACAATATTCCACGAACAGATGCGAATAAGAAGAGAATAGTAATATCCAAAGTAAGGAAATGAATAGGTATATGAAAAATTTAAAAATTTAAGTATATATGGGGTAAAGGTTAGTGGGCCAAATGTAATGAAGATATGGAGGAGGAGATAAATCATGAAATACTGTATTTTTTCAAGTAACATACCAAATTCTGATGACGAAGTTTTCCAATTACACGGTAACATTTATTCTTTATATCCATGTAAAGAAAAACAATATTTAGAGGATTACATTGTTTTCTTTGAAGGCATTATCTACAACCTAAAAGAAATAAAGGAAATGGTTAATGTTACTGATGATGTTGATATTGAGGTGATTTTAGTAAAATTATTTGAGAAATATGGGGATAAAATTATTAATATTCTTGATGGAGCATATTCCATAGTAATAATTAATAAAAAAGGAGAAATAACGTTATTTAGGGACATAGATGGATTAGAGAACTTATATTATTACAGGAAGGGAGATTCTTTTGTAATATCTAATACTATTAAAGACATTACAAAGTTTATTAAACCAGAAGTAAATGTGGATATTTTACCTAAATATTTCATGATTGGGCATGTTTATGACGAAAGAACTTTTTTGAAAGATATTTTTCAGGTGAAAGTATATGAAGTATTAAAATATATAGCCAGTAAATGGACTTCGTCAGTTTTATGTCCAGATTTTCTTTATTTACCTCTGAACGATAAAAGATTAAAGGATGAAGATGTCGAAAATGAAATTGAAAAAATACTTACTAATAGACTTAAATTTTTAATTGATAGATTTGCGGGCGACAAAATAAATACTCTTAGTGGAGGAACTGACAGTTCATTAATACAATACATTTTAAAAAAGTTAGGCTATAATAAGTCCTATTGCGCTAACGTACAAAATTATGGAATGGATGCAGAATATTCTCGGGGTGTAGCGCATCATTTAGATTCAAATCATGAAATAGTAGAGATGTCAATAGATGACTTGCTAAAAAGTTTAGTACGGGGTATTGGATATTGTGAGTTCCCTAATGTATTTGTTGGGGAAATGAAATTGAATTATATGTGCTCTACGATTAATGAACGCAGAAATGATGACCTACCTATTTTAGGTTTTGATGGTACGGGTGCAGAGCATATTCTAGGATATAGC
>QBUN01000034.1 GCA_013180565.1 Candidatus Methanophaga sp. GoMg3.2
TTATCGTACACGAGATGATACACCTTTTAGAACGCAACCACAGCGACCGTTTTATCGCATATATGGATAAGTTCATGCCGCAATGGCGTTTATATAAAGAAGAGTTGAATCGCTCAATGTTGAGCCATGAACGTTGGGGTTAATAAAGTCGCAATACACCGCTTTGAAAAGCGGGGCATCTCCACCTAATCCAACGTTTCACTGCTGAGCTACACCCCAAGCTCGGAGCTGGGAGCGCGGACCTATCTATCATGGATAGGTACTTTACCGTAATTTTTCCCATCCAAATATTCAAATCCTGAAAGCGTCCACGTTTTTTTTACTTCTTCGGTTATTTCACAAATTTGGTTGGCTACTATGAAGCGAGCAACACACATCTTATCGAATCGTTCTTTAACTTGTGAATATAGCTCTTTATCAAAGGATCCTTTAATAGTTTCTTCTCCATCTCCTGTCAAAAATTCAAAAGTGTAAGAAATCAAACTAATGCCTTTTATTGTACCTCTGTAAGTCAAGGTCTCATCCGGGATTCTTTCTTCACTCACAATCACATCGTAGATTCTTTTAGCTAGTTCACTAGACAATTGTCTAGCCTGAAAACCCTCTGGCCTCATTTTATCATAAAATTTTAAATTGGCGTTATTCTTGTAAACGGTATCTAAAAAAGTTTTATATTTTAAAATTACTCCAGGACCTAAATCTCTGATTTCATCCGTAATCAAACCTTTGTCACCCTCAGACGATAGTAATTTGTTGAACCGCTCCAGAGACTCTTTTGCTAATGAGTCCCCGATGATAGTAGGTGTGTGGCTAGAAACGACAATTCTAAATGAACCGGGACATGTTGCCACTAAATTTAAACGAGATCCTTCTAAGATTGGGTGAGGTATAGCACCTCGTTCAGTAGGTCCTTCACGCATAGATCGAGCTATGGATGTTACCAACCCTTGCAAACTGGCCAACGTTTTGCCTATAAAGGATAATGAGATACTACTTCCACTGACCACATCTCCTTCAATGAGTATATCAAAAGAATCCATTTGTAGTCGTTTATAAGTTTCTCGTAATTCATTCAAGATGGTTTCTTCTCTGTTTTTCAAACTATGTAGTGTTTGTTGAAGTACGAAATCCTCAGGACGAAGAGAAACAAGCTGAGAAGTTTCTCTAATTAGTTCTGCTAAATCGGACAATTCCTCTTTGATTAATGATGGATAGCGGCACTCCTCAGTCATAGATGTTCCCCTCCATTTTCTCTGCCCCCAAATTCAAAATCATCATTCAAAAAACTAAATTCTACGATTCCCTTTGGATTTCCCACCCTGTCCTTACCGAACCACTTTGACCAATATGCCTCCGTTTTTTTATAAAATCTGTATTCATCTGACAATTCTTTAGGATATATCGGAATAACATAAGCATCACATCTATACTGGCTCTTACAATGGGTATTATCCAAAAGTTCCGTCAAATCTTCATGTAACTCTGTCAATTTATTTGCCTTAAGGACATCTATGTGTGTTACCAAGTCTATGTCATTTGGATTTTCATTGTTTGTTATATAACTCCCATCTACCCATTGTTTTACTGCAACCTCAAGATAGTCAATTTTCTTACAATAATCGAGATACATAGAGAAAATATCCCCTCTAGTTCCAGAACCACCCACTTCAACTACAAAACGTCCTTTAAATTCTCCAATGGTGGGCCTAATGAAACCAACTGGCAAATTCCCGTTCTGATCGAACTCAGGTATCATTTCATCATTACCTATACATAAAATATCTCCATTCTATTTAAGTAATAGACCCTCAAATAAATTTGGGGGCATCCAAGTTTGTCGTAGGATAAAACGTTATTCTTGAAGCTCAGCAGGCGGTTTAGGTGAAGAAGGTCCTTGTTGAATTAAAATCTTTTGTTGCTGCTTAATAAACGCCTTTCCATTATGATTTTCGATGATCTTTACCGCATTTGTCCCGTTAAAAGTGTGAGTGGTTGCATGAAAAACCGATAGTATAAAGTCTTGGAATTCTTGGTCTTCTTCAAGATCATCAATAATTAAACCTATATCTTTTGCTTTGTCTCGATTTATGTGACGCCCATGGCTCTTAAACGCTTTATGATTTGCAAGTTTAGCGGCGATTTCCAATGAAATAATACCCGCTTTTTCCATACCCGCAAACATGTACGATTCAAGCCATTCGGAAACCAATTTTTTGGATAGATCCAAAGCATTACGACATTGGATTA
>QBUN01000033.1 GCA_013180565.1 Candidatus Methanophaga sp. GoMg3.2
ATTGAAGGTCGAACTACATGGGCACGGTTCAGGATCAAATGTGCCTTTGGGGCTCTCTCGAGGGTTCAACGTGGGGCAGGGCTGGCTCTCTTTGACTTCCCCGTCTACATACTTACAGGTCGTGCTTTCATTTGCCAGCGCTGTGCCGATATTGGTGATGGTGTAATTTATCGTGAAGGTGCTATCACTAAGGCTAACCGATTTATTGATCACTAAGTCTGGCCCCTCTACCGTTCTGCAGGTATAGGTGCCGTTGATCCATTCCTGCGTTACCTGGTCGCCGTCTTCGTTATTAGCTTCGTGATTCTGATGGGTCAGGTCACAGGAACATGATGCGCTGCTGCCGTTGCATTCCAAAGTAAGCACAGCAATTGTATAGACTCCAGTTGGTACCTCGGTCAGACCGTTCATACTGGAAATCCGGACATAATTGCCATAAAGATGCCAACCATTCAACGTGAACGGACTCATGCTCTGATTCACATCTTTCACATTGACACAATTCGGATCGTAATATATGTCGTCCTGGTAACTGCACACACCTTCAGGATTGATCGTTACAGAAACTTTTGTGAGAGCACCGCATTCACCTGTGCTGTCCTGCGGCTCGAGATAGCAGGTCCATACATCCGATGGACCGGCTATGACTGGCACAAAATTCAACAGCACCAGGGTCAAAAGCGCTATTGCCAGCGAAAGATGCGAAATTGTCACCCGTTTACTACTCATTTTCACCTCTTTCTTACCTCCTAATATTTTTCCCGCTATTCACCCATCAGGGTCATCACAACAGCAATTCAAGTCATAAGTTGTATCTACCGCACGCATCCAGACCATTTTAGCATCGCTTGTACTTATTTCGCCGTTGCAATTGACATCGGCAGCCCAAGGACTATCGAGATGGAACTCAGGATTTTGCGCTCGGTTCCATATCTTTTGTGCATCACTCGCTCTTATATCGCCATTTGCGTCCATATCTCCGCACATGCCATTATCGAGTGCATATAGATTCCCGGCATCGTTTCCGAAGAAGACACGCATGTCACCCCCATTGCTGTAGACAGAAACACCCTGGAGGATGTATTCGCCACTCCCCATCGATTCCATAGGTTCGTAATACCAGCACAGTTCACCGGTTTTATTTATGCAATAGAGCCTGCCGTTCTCACAGTTTGTAGTAAAGTAAATGTAAAGCTCATTGCCAGCGACAGAAATCACCGGAGACGCCATTATACCGGGCGAACCATTACCATTATTGTCTGGGGTTTCGTAATACCATTCGATCGTGCCGTTTGACTCATAAATGCAATAGAGCCTGCCGTTAGACTGGAAACTGCCATCCGCAACGTAGATGCGGCCATTATAAACTACCGGTGTGGACTTCGAGGCGGTGTTAAGAGAACAATGCCATGCATACGAGAGGTTCCCGGTCGCGCTGTTGAAGTCATAAGCCCAGACACGTCCACCGATACTGCTACCTTCTGTATAAGCCTCTGAGAAGAAAACTCTACTGCCGGCTGCATTGCAGGTAACCGAAGACCTAATCTGCCCTGCGTTCGATACAACATCTGCGAGATTCTCTTCGTCCATTAATGCACCGGTACTCTCGTCCAAACAGGTGAGAATACCTAGATCCGATCCAAAAATGATGTAGCCGTCAATTATACACGCGCCAGCCCAGTAGTAGCCGTTGTTTCCTGTGGCCGTATGATTCCAGACTTCACTGCCGTCCGCAGCACAAAGGCAGTAGTATGTGCCGGAAAAGGTCATACCTGCTGTTCCATTCCAGGTCCCAAAATAGATCTTGCTGTTATCATACGTTATCGGCGTATTTATCTGTTCGTCCTCATTTATCGTCTCCTCCCAGACCTTAACAGTTACATCATTCGCGTTTACCGCAAAGACATGCCCTTTCTTGGCGCCCGAGCTCATCCCAAAGAATATCTTGTCGTCACCATAAGCAGGCGTTGAGAGCTGGTAATACGGTGGGCTTGCAGGACCGTTGTAATATTTATTCCCATTCTCAGCACCCGTTTTTGCATTAAACGACCATATATAGCCAAGTACATCGAGCACATACACATTGTCCCCTGCAACGATAGGCACGACATCTATGCCAGCCATATTCCAGGGGTCTGTATGCGTATATGCACTCCAAGCCAGGCTGCGCCCTAGTATCTTCTCATTTGCAATGCCCGTATTAGTCTTGTCCG
>QBUN01000388.1 GCA_013180565.1 Candidatus Methanophaga sp. GoMg3.2
CCTGTCTCGCAGCATCGCCAACTAAAATAAGACCATCTGCTACGTTTTCGTCTTGTGGGCCGCTCAGTGGCACAGCACCGTACATCTCAGCTATGATCTTTCCATCGGGGAACTTATTGCGCACAAATGCATTTAGATAGTCAACCGCGCGGTGATTTTCGCCTGATGTGTCTCCACCTATCCCAATACCTACATTTGCGCAATTGCCGCCTTTTGGAAATACCCAGACATAGCCTTTTGGTGCAACTTCACTGCCCAAGTAGAATTCCGAAAAGTTCTCGTTCGATTCTATATTGCACATCAGGTACTCAGCACCCACGGAAATATTATGTGGTGGCAGTCTCGTGTCAATCCCCGCCCATCTTCCTACTTTCGACTCTACTCCATCTGCGCCAACTACGACATGAGCAAATACTCGTGTGTCTTCACCCCTAGCGTGAGTATAAACGCCTTTTACATACCCGTTCTCTTTAATAATGCCATATGCTTCTGTTTTAACTCTTATATCCGCGCCTGCTCGTGCAGCTTCACTTGCAAGAACCTTATCAAATATCCGCCGCTCGAGCACATACCCCACCTCTTCCAGTTTATTGCCGGCCATAACTACCTTCGTGCCATCGGGACCGTATATGTTCGCTCCTTTTACTACTGCAGATACCCATTTCTTATCTGGAACTACGAACTTCTCTATATCCTTACTCACGCCCTCTGCGCATTTCACAGGCACGCCTATCTCTTGATTCCGATCTATTAAAAGTACATCTAATCCATGCTCAGCGGCGGTTTTCGCTGTTAGGCTACCCGCGGGCCCTGCACCCACGACAACAACATCATACCTTTCCTCTTTCATTTGCTTAATATTTATCTCATTAGCCTAATGTATTAACTAATATAAGATGAAAATTTAGAGGACTATGAACGGGTTCTATGATTTGTCCTGCGTGTATGTTCGTATACATATACTTTATACTTCAGAACAGCTTTCCCCTATTCATTATCTCGTTCGGATCCAAAACATGGAGGAACTTCTTCCAGACTTCGGCAAGATACCCTATCCTTTCCGCTGTCGGCTCTATTATACCCGCATATGGTCTGAACCAGCCATAGATACCCAGGTCAAGTAGCCGGTGAAATTGCTTATCGTTATAATTCCTCAACTTCTCGCCGAATCCCGCATCACTTCCGTCGTAAAAGACATCAAGCTCGAAATAGCAGAGCTGCCCGTGGAAGCTGTATATCGGGTCAATATAGAAATGAATGTGGTCCTTGGGTATCCCCACCTCCAACGCCGTCTTCTCATGCAGTTCATAATACTTCGCAGCCAACGTCAAAGGCCCATACAGCCCGATACAGTGATAGTTCCCCTTACCCGGCAAGCCGAAGACCATACAGCTCTTCTCCGCACCGCCCAGACACTCATCCTCAAATGTTCGTGCGAACTCAGCCGGTAATTCCAGTACCTGCCCGCCTGATTCGTTCATATACTTACGTACCAGCGTATCCTTCGCATTGAATATGCCGTCCACACCTTCTACCAGCACGCAAACAACGAACTTCGGCAGTTTCTCGTATGCGTAATCAAAAGTGCCAAATATGCCTTCCAACCAGCTCTGATTATCCACTAACCTGATACTTGCCGCTAATTCATCATGCATCAAATTGTAAATGAACTCAGTCGGCGTGCCCACATCGTCAAAACCAATGAAGTACTCTTTCCTGTTGTCATACAACCGGTAAAGTTTCGCTGTTAATTCGGTCACCACACCGCACGTACCCGGATGTGCGCCGAACATACCTGCAAAGTCAGGACCCACGCCGTATCGGAAATAGGGCATCTCAGAAAGCGCTCGTGAGCCGGTTTTTAATGTCTCACCGTTCGGCAGTATCATCTCATACGAGATCGTGTGGTCATGGCCGTCCGTAGCCGAAGTTTGGTATATCCCACGCAGGTAATAATTCGCCAGTACGCTTACGGTAAGCGGTGCATCCGGAAATGCAGGTCGCAGTTTGTGCTTTCGCGTCTGCTCCAGTAACATACCAAATGTTACTCCTGGCTCTACGGTCGCAGTCTTCATCTCGGGGTTTATCTCTAAGATCCGGTTCATCCGGGACAGGTCTAATAAGATGCTGCCGTCATGAACTGGGATAGTCAAGCCACGCACGTTTATTCCCGTACTATACGGAATCACGGGTATTTTATGCTTATTTGCAAGCATCAACACCGATCGCACTTCTTCTTTCGTCCCTGGTCGCACGACACAAGCCGGATTTTTCGCGGGTACAAAGTACCAATGCTGATCTCTCGAATATGATGTGCATATCGCACGGTCGTCAGTCGCATTCCCTTCCCCTACTATCGCTTGCAGTTCCTTTACTAAATTTGAAAACGTTTCATTCATCTTGATCACTCCTCTAAACACCTATTTACAAGCTCCACAACATCATACACTTCCAGCTCTTCATTCTCCGCAGCTTCCTTTAAATTCCGTTTACAGAATGGGCATGCGCTCACAAGTGCTTCAGCACCCGCTTCTTTCGCCTCTTTCAGCCGTTCGGTAGCACTCCAGAGTGCGAAGTCATCGAATGCCGACTTCACTCCGCCACCGGAGCCGCAGCACCATGCTTGCTCCTTTTCTCGTTTCATCACTTTTATATCAGCTACTTCGTTTAACACCGCTCTTGGCTCTTCATATATGCCTAAATCGCGGCCTAAATGGCAGGGATCATGATACGCCGCTTTTAAATCCTCCTTCTTCAGGTTCATATTCCCCAATCGTGTTAAAAACTGCGTGGAATGCACTAGTTCGACACCCATATCAGGATAATCCTTCTCGAACGTCTTCATACAGCCGGGACATGTAAAAACAACGGTCTTTGCGCCACTCTTTCTTATCTCCTCGACGTTATGTGCCACGAGCTCCTTAGCCGCTTCTACCTGCCCTGTTCTGAATAATACCGAGCCACAGCACCATTCCTCGTCCATAACCTGATATTTCAGCCCTAATTTATCGAAGATTCCTAGCATAGCATCTGCAATCTCAGGCACTCTATATCTGGCAGTACAACCGATGTAATACAGTACATCTGCATTCGCGTCGGTTGATTCCGCTTTGTATTCATACTTCTCACCATATGCATTCTTCGTTTCTTTTATCTTTTCCGCAATAGACTTATGCACATCGAGAATCCAGCCTTTACTTGCCAGCTCGTGCCGCATCTCTTCAAACAGTTCTGGTGCTCCCAGTTCCACATTTGTTATCTGCTTGCACTTCTCGTAACATGCCCCGCATACTGTACAGGCATAGACCGAATTCAATAGCCCCTCTGAAGGTTCTGTTATCTCGCCTTCTAATATCGCTCTAAAAATCTCCATCTTACCAGGTGCGTAAAAGGCTTGATAGCCATAATATTGCCCGCTGGGACATAACGGTAACCATTCCGCGTTCGGATGGAAGCTCGCAATGCTACACAGCTTGCATTTTACACAATGGTGAATTGCACTCAGTATCTTTTCTTCCCTTTCCTGTTCCATATCTTCAATCTCACCTCACCACTAACATTTATTCTCATTCTATAAGCTAGTTTCGATTTTTAATCGTCACTCATACCTTCTGCGATCTCTTTAAGCAGACTCGAAAATTCTTTAAGACTTTCTCCTGCTTTTATCTGTTCATCTGGTTCCATATCCTCTGGGTCTTTTTCCATTGCCGGAGATAGCATCTCCCATTTCTGTGCCAGTGCAGCCGCTTTATCTATCAATTCCGGATTGTTCTCTATTACGGAAATCAGCCCACGATCGTCAGCGCGAAAAAGCTTTCTCATAAGTTTATCTATATTCTTCATCTCTTTCTCTCTCTTCTCTAGCTCCCCCATCATCACGAGTAGGTCACCAATGCCATCTAAGCCTGACGATGTTTCATATAACTCGGCTTTAGTGAGTTTCGGCTTCCTTCTTTTTTTTGTCCTCATTTTCACCACATTTACCGCTATTCCATACAGATTCGCGTTTTTCGTTGTGTTATGGCCTCACTCAGCAACCGCCTGCCTCAGCTTGCTCACCAACTCTGCCCTCACACTATCATTTCGGTTGCCGCCGCAAACCATGCCCCTAACACCCAGTATATCTGCATTTATCCGCTTTATCGTTGGGATATCCTCAAATGTGAGCGAGCCCGCAATAGCAGTCTCCAGTCCAAGCGCCTTCGAATCAGAAAAGAACGTCTTAAGCTCTTCTTCGCTTAGGAACTCCAATGTTGACCTACCATCCTTTACGCCCGTGTCCACCATTGCCACATCTATATCCACTTCTTTTCCTATCTCCGCAATCTCAAAAGGAGAAACGGAATCTATGCGTGTGTAGTCAGAATAGAAAGCAGCGACAATTTTCTTGTCCGCGTCATAATCCTTTACCGCTTTAACAACACCAGTAAGCAAATCTATCGCTTCATGTTTCGTTTTTACTCGGTATAGGCCCACCTTTATGTAATCTGCACCGACAGAGGCCGCACCTAAAGCAGCCAAAGAGGCTGTCCCAGGCTTATAATCAAAATCGCCTATTGCCGCACTCAGTTCCACGCCATTTCCTTTCTCTTCTTCTACCAATTCCCTTATAGCGGATATAACCCAGGGGAAATTAGCGCCTAAAGAACCCTCTTTGGGATTCTTCACATCTACTATATCTGCACTTCCACGAATTACTGCCTTCGCTTCTTCCACATCTTTCGGACTAACCAATAATTTCATCTTACTGCTCCCTCTTTTTTCTCCTTAAAACTTCTTTAATTATCTATCTTTTATCGCTTTAATACCCTTACTCCTTTTTCGTTGCCTACATGCACTTCAGCAGCATTTGTAAATATCCCATGCTCGAGTGAGCCGACAACAGAAGAGAGAGCAGCGCTCATTTCTTTGGGATTATGTATAACGCCAAAATCAGCATCTATTACCAGATTACCGTGCTCCGTCACGGAATACCCACCCCTGGTTCCTTCACTCCGTAAAGCAGGTTTGCCACCAAGCTTATTCACTTGTTTCTCCACTATTTTCACAGCGTAAGGTAAAACTTCTAAAGGAACAGGTTTACTTAGCTGCTCCATTATTTTCTCTTCTTCAACACAGATAACAAGCTTTTTTGCGGCGTAAGATACTATCTTCTCTCTCGTATGCGAGCCCCATCCGCCTTTAATCAAATTGAGTTCTGAATCCACCTGGTCTGCACCATCAATGCAGATGTCCAAAGAAGGATGTTCCGAAAGTGTAGTAATGGTAATCCCGCATTCTATTGCCATCATTTCTGTTCTAAGAGAAGTGGGTACACCAAGAATCTCGAACTCCTCTGTCTTTATTCGATTGCCTATCTCCCTTATCACAATTTCTGCCGTAGACCCTGTGCCGAGACCCACCAGCATACCATCAGAGATCAAAGAAGATGCTGATTCCGCTGCTTTTTCCTTTTCCCTTCTCTTCTTATCGCCTTTCATGATAGTTTACAATCTGGAGTATGTCCTTATTAAATAAGAACTTTTCTATTTTTTCTTTTCCGTACTAGCTAGCCAGCTAGCTAATCGAAAACATAAATATTATTATTATATTATATTATGTGGGCAGTTGCCTATTACACAAGTAACTGTAAATGCAAGAAAGCAGTGAGGAATGGACCGAGAAATACAGACCGAAGAAGTTAAGCGAAGTTGTGGGCAACGAGAAAGCGATAGAAGAGCTGAACTCGTGGGCTGATGGGGTTGTTAAGTCAAAGAAAGCAGTTATACTTCTCGGACCGCCAGGCTGTGGCAAGACCTCTGCTGCGTATGCACTCGCTTCCGAGCGCGACTGGGAGGTTATAGAGCTTAACGCATCTGACCAGAGAAACGCCGGAGTGATAAGAAGTATAGTTGGACCCGCCAGTGCAAGCAATACGTTTAGCAAGGCGACACGGTTAATCATTTTGGACGAGGCGGACAACATTCATGGCAATGAAGATAGAGGTGGAACGAAAGCGATAACCGAGATAGTGAAACGAAGCACACAGCCTATAATTCTCATTGCTAATGATAAACTCGGGATGGGAAGAGCGCTGTTACGTAACTGCAAGCTAATAAAATTTCAGAGGATAAAGCCGGGTACTGTTTTCCGTGTGCTAAAGGTGATAAGCAATGCAGAAGGGCGGGATATAGAAGATGAAGTACTACTTATTATGTCCAAAAACGCTAATGGCGATTTGAGATCGGCAATAAACGACTTGCTGGCTATTTCAATGTCTGAATTGAAGATAGAAGCAGGTAGCATAGCGACAGGGGGGAGAGATGTAGAAGAGGACATCTTTGCCGTATTGAAGAAGATTTTCGGTGGATACGACCTGCAAGAAGCCTTAACTTCGCTTTACGGTCTTGACAAGACGCCAGAGGAAAGCATACAGTGGATCCACAAAAATTTTTCCTATCAACATAATGACAAAAGCTTTTTACATGGTTTGCAGTACCTGAGCAGGGCAGACATGTTTTTAGGGCGCGCGAGACGTCGAGAGAATTTCAAGTTCTGGCGATATACTTCCAGTTTAATGGTTTGCGGCGTGCTTTCTGCAAAAGAGATGCAGGCTGATAAAAGAGTACCACGATATTTCCGCTCGCCATGGCAGCGAGAGCAACGAACTGGAGAAAGTATCAAATCCATGCCGGTAAATGAGGATATAGCAAAGAAAATAGCAGACTATTGCAAAGTGCCTGTGAGCTATGCACGATTCTTTATCGTCCCGTTTTTGACCTTTTTTTTCCACGACATGCAGAAGGCAACAGATATTACGGCATCGTTGCGGTTAGAGGTACCACAAATAGCATCTTTAATGAGTGGTACGGATAAAGAGGAAAAAGCGAAGAGGATATATCACGGTGCGTTTGCGATACCAGCGAAAAAGAGAAGTGTGGCTAAAGTTGAAGTTGAAGAAGCACTAATAAAAACGAAGGAAGTTGAGACAGTCGAAGTGGCGGGAGAAGAGGAAGAGGAAAAGGAAGAGGCGAAGAATCAAAAGACGCTGGCGGATTTCTTTTAGCTTTTATTATCTCTATCTCGCGCTCTAACCGATCAAACCGCTCTTCCATGAACGATTCTTCACCGAGTTTGACAGACTTGTAAAGCAATTTCCCCGCGGCATACAAACGCTCACCTAACTCTTCATGCCATTCCCCCCTTTTTATCTCTAAATCAAAAATTTAATATATATGTCCGATTTAAACTTATATAGTGATTAGCATGTCAGGAACGGTAGCAGAAAAGATAATCAACGGGCATATTGTGGAGGGTAAAAAGGCTCGTGGGGAAGAGGTTGCTTTGAAGATTGATCAGACACTTACCCAGGATGCAACAGGTACTATGGCTTACCTACAGTTCGAAGCCATAGGCATACCAAGGGTAAGAACCGAGCTGAGCGTTAGTTATGTTGACCATAATACGCTGCAAACCGACTTCAAAAACCCCGATGACCATAGATACCTGCAGTTCATAGCCAAGAGATATGGTTTGTTTTTCTCCCGCCCGGGTAATGGTATATGTCATCAACTTCATCTGGAACGGTTTGCTTGTCCTGGTAAGACACTGATTGGCTCAGATAGCCATACACCTACTGCGGGTGGTATAGGCGCATTTGCAATAGGAGCAGGAGGTCTAGATGTAGCGGTTGCCATGGCCGGTATGCCGTACAGAATAAAATATCCAAAGATTGTTGGTATAAAACTCACAGGAAAACTTCCGGACTGGGTCTCAGCAAAAGACGTTATACTGGAGGTTCTTCGCAGGATAGATGTTAAAGGCGGTGTGGGCAAGGTACTTGAGTACTTTGGTCCCGGAGTTAAGACCCTTAGCGTGCCCGAAAGGGCAACAATAACTAATATGGGCACCGAAACAGGAGCAACGACAAGCGTATTCCCAAGTGACCAAGAGACAAAAGCGTTCATGGAGGCACAGGAACGCGGTGAGCAATGGATTCCACTTGAAGCTGATGCGGATGCAGAATACGATGAGATCATAGAGCTCAACCTAAGCGAAGTAGAGCCACTGGCAGCTCTTCCTCACAGTCCTGGAAAGGTCAAGCCGGTGAGTGAGATTGCCGGGCTGGAGGTACAGCAAGTAGCGATTGGTTCCTGTACTAACTCCTCTCTACGCGACCTTAAAATCGCGGCAAATATTCTTAATGGGCATACCATCGCAGACAGCCTGCATCTCACTATAAATCCTGGTTCACGGCAAGTGGTGGAGCACCTTATTGAAAGTGGCGAGATGCGTTATCTCATAGCTGCAGGTGCAAGAATCCTTGAGAATGCTTGCGGTCCGTGCATAGGCATGGGCGCCGCACCGTCGTCTCAGGCCACATCCATACGAACCTTCAACAGAAACTTCGAGGGCAGGAGTGGAACAAAGGATGCACAGATATTCCTCGTGAGCCCAGAAGTAGCAGCAGCCACTGCAATCAAAGGTGTTCTCACAGATCCAAGAGATTTAGGTGATTATCCAAAGATAGAGATGCCTCTGCGGTTTATCATCAATGACAACATGTTCATACGTCCACTTCCCACAGAGGAGTCTGCCAGAGTGGCGATTATAAAGGGCCCCAACATCAAGCCACTGCCTGATTTCTCGCCACTACCCGACACTCTGGAGGGCGAAGTGCTCATCAAGGTTGAAGATAATATCACCACAGACCACATAATGCCCGCGGGAGCGAAAATCCTACCCTTAAGGAGCAACATACCTGAGATCTCGAAGTATGTTTTCGAGGCGATTGACCCTGAGTTCCCCACGCGGGCTTTGGAGAGGGGTGGTGGATTCATAATAGGTGGTGAGAACTACGGCCAGGGGTCGAGCAGAGAGCATGCTGCACTTGCACCCAAGTATTTGGGCGTTACGGCGGTCATTGTCAAGTCTTTCGCGCGCATCCATTTAGCAAACTTGATAAACTTCGGTATAGTGCCTCTGACATTTAAAGATCCCGCAGATTACGATTCGATAGATGTAGGTGATATGTTAGAGGTTATTATAGGTGATTTGCGGGACGATGTTAGACTCAGAAATCAGACAAAAGACAATCTGATAGAACTTACACACTCACTTTCGCAACTTGATGCCGAGATATTGAAGACCGGAGGTAAACTGCCCTGGGTAAAGGCGAAGGTTGGAAAATAACAGGAAAGATTAAAGGTGATATAAATATGGCACAACGAGGTATAAGAGAATATGATGCCAAGAGGATTTTGGCTAAACATATGAGAAGGTTATCCAAGGGAACGTTTAAATACCGTGGACGAGTCGCTTTGGTCACACCGGATACGAGCATAGAAGCCGTAGCTAAGAGGAAGCATTGGCTGAAGACAGAAAAACTGACGGTAAAGCCCGATCAACTATTTGGAAAGAGGGGCAAGCACGGGCTCTTACTGGTGAATGCTACCTATGATGAGGCAAAGAGCTGGCTAGAAGAGAAGATGAATAGCATCGTGGAGGTGGGCAAAGTCCAGGGTAAACTAACGCACTTCCTCGTTCAGCCCTACGTAGAGCTCGATAAAGAGTATTACCTGGCATTCGCCGGACATCAGAATGGCGATTATGTCCATTTCTCTGCCGAGGGCGGCGTAGACATAGAGGCAAATTGGGACATGGTCACAACCGTCAACGTGCCCATAGATGCAAAGATTGAAGATGTTGACCTCACACCCATTTTGGACAGTGTCAGCAATGATGATAGGGACGCATTCAGAGACCTCATAACCGCTTTATTCCGGTTTTATCGCAAATTACAATTCGGGTTTTTGGAGTTCAATCCATTCACGCATAAGAATGGCGAGTTCTTTCCGGTAGATACAGTGGCTCGACTGGACGATACAGCTCATTTCCTCTGTCAGGAGGGCTGGAAAGATGTAGAGTTTCCCGCACCATTTGGTCGTGAATTAAGGCCTGAAGAGCAGTACATAGAGGATCTGGACGAGAAGAGCGGGTCATCACTGAAGCTTACCATACTGAATCCCAAAGGTAGAGTGTGGACAATGGTGGCTGGTGGTGGAGCAAGCGTGATATACGCAGACACCGTGGTAGACCTTGGATTTGGAGATGAATTAGCAACCTACGGTGAGTATAGTGGTAATCCCACTACAGAAGAGACCTACGACTATGCAAAGACGCTGCTTGATTTGATGACCCGAGAGGAGGTAGAGGGCGGCAAAGTCCTCATCATAGGCGGTGGAATAGCTAACTTCACGGATGTGGCAATGACCTTCGATGGTATAATACAGGCGCTTGATGACTACGCAGAACAGATAAAAGAACAGGATATAAAGATATTTATACGCCGTGGAGGGCCAAACTACAAGGCAGGCTTGGCGAAGATTCGTGAGGCGGGGAAAAGGTTAGACCTGGATATGGCGGTTCATGGACCTGACATGCACATGACAAAAGTGGTTAGTATTGCACTGAAGAATCTTGACGGAGGTGACTGAAATGGCAAAACCTGATTATGTATTGTTTGATAAGGATACGACAGCAATTATATTCGGTAACCAGCAAGCAGCGGTTCAGCGGATGCTTCACTTTGGCTATCTGGCCGGAAGAGAGAAGCCATCTGTGGCTGCGATTGTGAATCCCAGTGGTGGACGCAAAGGGCTTATGAAAGTGTTCTATGGCAAGGACGAGGTATTGCTGCCTATGTACAGCAAGCTAGGGGCCGCAGTTAAGAATCATCCGGATGCAGATGTGGTCATCAATTTTGCGTCCTTTCGTTCGGCGTACGACGTTTCTGTTGAGGCTTTAAACTACCCGACTATTAAGACCGTGGCAATTATTGCTGAGGGCATACCCGAACGGCAGACAAGGGAACTCATTGCTTTAAGAAAGAAACTGGGTAAGTGGATCATCGGTCCTGCAACGGTAGGCGGCTTTGTGGCGGGCAGCTTCAAAATAGGCAATGCCGGCGGTGCTTTGTCCAACCTTTTAATGTCAAAACTTTACCGGCCCGGAAGCGTGGGATTCGTGTCGAAGTCTGGTGGTATGCTGAATGAGATGGCAAATATGATCGCCCGGAACTCGGACGGTGTGTATGAGGGTATAGCCATAGGAGGCGATAAATATCCGGGTTCTACCCTTGTTGAGCACTTGCAGCGATACGAGGCGAATCCGGAGATAAAGATGATGGTAGTTCTTGGAGAGGTTGGTGGTGACGATGAGTATGAAATAGTAGATGCAATAAAGGACGGGCGAATAAAGAAGCCTGTAGTAGCGTGGGTTACCGGCACATGCGCGAAAGTATTTCCCAGCGAGGTTCAGTTCGGACATGCAGGAGCAATGGCACGGGGTGAAGCTGAGACGGCGGATGCAAAGAACGCGGCACTCAAAGAAGCTGGAGCATACGTCCCCAACTCATACGATGACTTCGATAAACATATACGCAAGGTATATGAGGATCTAAGAGCGAAAGGTATAATAGAAGAGAAGGAGGAGGTGACACCGCGAGAAATACCTGTGGATTATGACCCCAGGACTATGAGAAGGTCAACCAATATTATTAGCACAATCTCAGACGACAGGGGTGATGAACTTCTCTATGCTGGCATACCTATAAGTGAGGTTATCAGAGACAGGTACAGCGTGGGAGATGTTATATCCTTGTTGTGGTTTAAGAAGCGATTGCCACAGTATGTGACAGAGTTCTTGGAACTTGCACTCATGATAACAGCAGACCACGGTCCATGTGTAAGCGGGGCGCACAATACTATTGTGACCGCAATGGCAGGTAAGGACATAACGGCATCAGTGGCATCTGGTATATTGACAATAGGCCCGAGATTTGGTGGTGCAATAGACGGTGCTGCCAAGTACTTTAAGGATGCTCTGGAGAGAGGACTCACGCCAAGGCAGTTTGTGGACGAGATGAAAGCCAAGAACATAAATATACCGGGGATCGGGCACAGGGTGAAAAGCGTGCATAACCCGGACATGCGAGTAAATCTGCTTGAAGAATGGGCTTTCGCCAATCTACCAAAGCATAAGCTGCTGGACTTTGCACTTGAGGTGGAGAAGATAACAACAGCCAAGAAGAACAATCTCATATTCAATGTGGATGGGTGCGTAGGCATAGTGTTCGTTGATATCATGCACTCTACGGGGATATATACAGAGGATGAAATAGACGATATAATAGACAGCGGCACACTCAATGGCATATTCGTATTAGGGCGGACAATCGGTATGATCGGGCACTACCTGGACCAGAAACGACTGCATTCCGGATTATACAGGCATCCCTGGGACGAGGTCCTCTATATGTTGCCGAGCGAGACAGAAGTTTTGGAATATCGGAAAGCGAAATAGAGGAGAGAACAACCGACTAAATCAATCAGTTTGGATAAGCAACAAAGAGAAAGAGCATCAAATTGTATAGACGCATTGACACCACAAGAAGAGCTATTGATATGGAAAGGATGACGAAGAAGAAACTCACCAAGTTTTTTCCCGTTGAACACGTAAAGAGGATTGCCTTTGCCTTTCATTGGTTCAACGTAATTAAAATCTCTTAGGGTCTGTTTCAACATCCACGATAGCGGGTTTCTTTGCAGCCATCGCTTTTTCAAAAGCATCTTTCAACTCGTTCGGCTCTTTTACTTTGTATCCTACACCGCCGCAAGAAATTGCGTAATCGGCGAACTCCGGATTTTTGAGGTCCGTAGCAAACGTTGGGTATCCCTCAATTTTCTGCTCCATGCTTATCATCGCCAGCTCTTTGTTGTTTAAAATTATCACAATAATATCTAGGTTATTCTCTACCGCGGTTAAAAAATCGCCCATGACCTGAGCAAAGCCACCGTCTCCGGTGATGCACACCACCTGCGTATCAGGAAAAGCTAACTTAGCTGCAATGGCACTGGGCAGACCAAACCCCATAGTAGCTAGATATCCGGACATCAGCAGCGTCTGCCGTTTCATCACGAAATTCCTTCCAAACCAGAAGCCGTTATCGCCAACGTCTAGGGTTATGATGGCATCCTGGTCTATGGTACCACGTAGCACGTTAAAAATAAATGGCGCCTTCAATGGCGAAGCTTCAGAGTCCGCTTCCCTTTCCAGTTGAGCATACCATTTTTCCTTCTCTATTCTAACCGTCTCCACTAAGGGTTGGTCTTCTCTTTCTTTTACCTTCTCCAGTAATTTTTCAAGTACCACACCGCAATCACCAAAAATGTTGAGTTCTATTGGAAACTTCTTGGCGAGATTCATTGGATCAATGTCCACTTGAACTAT
>QBUN01000032.1 GCA_013180565.1 Candidatus Methanophaga sp. GoMg3.2
AGTCGGTGATTTCGATCACTGACCCGAGACAGCGGAGGTTGTTTTAGGGCGAGTAGCTTGATATTTTGCTAATGCTTCCAAAACGAACCCCGTGGTAATTTCCACGGAACCGGAATACCTTGTTGGTAATGGTGCCTGAAACCAAAATGCACTGTCCCAACTACCATCAGGATTTTGATTTTCTAATAAATATTCGATTGAGTTATCTATTGCTGCGTTCGCTATAACCTTATCCGACGTGTTTAAAGTGTCATAAATGTTTAATAAGCTGAGTGTAGCCAATGCTGTTTCTAGATCATTAGTAACAAGAGTTTTTGTTCCATTAATCAGTTCAAAATTACCCCAACTTCCGTTTGTACTTTGTCTATCGAGTTGCCCATCATTATCATCATCTGCAAGTATATACTCTTTAATTCCATTAATATTTATAGATTGATTGCCTGTAATAGGTGCACCACCATCTTTATATGCTCGCGAAACAAAGTAAGTAAAAGTAAAAGGGGAGGGATAATACATTGAAATATTAACTCCTGTCCAAGATCCAGGAAAGATAGCTTTTTGTCTATTCTCATTCATTTTAGCGATGCCATAATTGATATAATCAAAAACTTCCGGTATTTGAGTTTGTAGATCGGAGGTATTAAGTTGGGTCGAATAGAAGAATAAAACATTTGCATTTACAACTACGTCATAATCTTCTAATTTATAAATGCGGCTCTGAATTCCTTCATAAGTCCAAGTATTAAAATTGTTATATTGAAGTTGTACAGGAGGGACTAAAGCGTTGTGGGTTATAAAAGCATCTCGTAATTGGAAATTTATAAAATAGTCCGTAGCCGTAGTAGGATAATAATCATCTATATTTTCACCACTTTCATACAGCGCTTCTAATATCATAGTTGTATCATCTATATCCGGGACGTTAAACAACGCTCGCAATAGCATATGATCACCGAACTCATAATAATAGCGCCAAACTGCACCCCCTGTATCAACCCCCAGCACATTCGGACCATCATATTCATCGCATTCTCTATGCCGTTGCATAAAAGATATAGCATCAGTTCTCATAATATCAATATCATCCAATATTGATAGATTTAAGGTGAGATTTTCCAAGAACCCTAATGAATGATATACTAATGGAGTACCGAAATTGATTTTTCTATACACTTCGTCTGACATATTCATATTTGAAGATTCGAAAATGGCGAATTCACCTCTTATTCTATTGGGATCCGTCCTAGTTGAGAATAAATAGGAGATACCTTGTTCTATCGAGTACTCAAACGTATCCTTTAATCCCTCATCATCGATATCGGTATCTGTATTTGGACAGTTTGTATTATATTCAAACTTGTCGATATTCATTAGAAAATCATCGTCCGTACCCAAATCTATTCCTACTCCGGAGGCTTGAAGATTCGTGCTCTCTGCTCTCGCACCTATTAAAATTATACAGAATACAAACACTATTAGAAGACAGGATATTACAAAAACTGATTTCTGTCTCTTGATTACACTCATAGAATAACTATGCGTTTCCGAGTTTAAAAACGTTTGAAATTGTTTAGGCTTTAACTTCTTGCTCACTTCTACCCTTTCTGCATTCTCTATCTTACCAATTCGCAGGTCGAGCTTTGCAAACTCGTTTATGTCTATTATCTCTGCCACGTTATCACCTCATATTGCTTTTAAAGTTTTTCGTTTTTGACCACCAATTTCTGGTGCTGCGGGTTGTATGAAAAGTTCTTTCGCATACAGCATTTTATATAATAACGCAGAGGTAGGTGACAAAAAGGGACTGTATATAACGTTAGAACATGCGGTATCGAGTTTGAAGCAGCAGATGGAAACGCTGGGGATGGTAGAAGTCAAATATTATCTGCACGACCTCTTAAAGCGGGAGAACTATGATTTGATAGTAAATATGGTAAATAAGGTGTGGATGAGTTTCTTGCTGATGCGATAATGCATCCGGACATCAAAAGGGAAAGGGACATATTAGAGCGACATCTTGGGATTATAAAGATTAGGTGCACCAATCATAATCTACAATATGTCCCATTTTAAATTTTATAATAATAATAACAAATTTGTCATATACACAAACACAAAAAGAAGAGATAGAACTATGATAAATTCTTTAAATACTAGGTAATATGAGTTGTGGAAGTAAAAAGCGGATAGGCATAGCGATCGGAGTTG
>QBUN01000031.1 GCA_013180565.1 Candidatus Methanophaga sp. GoMg3.2
CTATCTTTGAGCCTGCATCAATTGCGAAATCGAAATCAGAGGTCTGTTTAGCATCGCCGCGCGCTCGTGACCCGAAGAGAAGAATCCGGGCATCCGGTAAAAATCGCGCTATTATATCTGCGACCTCAGCGAGTATTTCATTGGCAGATAAAGGCTTTAGATGCGCGATCTGACTCATAGCGTTACCTCCAGATGGTTTACTCTGACCTTAGCGGTCATGAGGTTGTTTAGAAGAGCTTTAAAAAGTTCGTCAAGGGCTTGCTTTTTGTATTCCTCCGCCTGGATTTTTTGATCTAGTGATGAAAGAATGACAGCAATTTTTTGCTGGATTGAGAGTGGGGGGCAGGGTAGTAAGACAGAATGTACAAAATTTCTATTGAGTGTGGGAACACTTACCCCTGTGGCATATTTCTTAAAATCAAACAAATGAAGGAGATAATAAACGAATTTAGGGATATTGCCATGGAAATCTTTCACGTAAAGCCCAGTATTATGTGGCCAATAATCTTCTTCGACAAAGGTTAACTTACCAATAGAGCCACTGCGTCCTGTAACCACTCCAGGGCCAGCACAAACAGGTTCGTTATGGTAACCAAGAATACCGCTAGAGCCAACAATTGGAAACGTTCCTGAAATTCGTTTTTGTTTGGGTAAATCCTTTCCTCTTTGAAGTGTTGCAATATCAATTAGTGGCTTAACCGCCCACTCCTCCGGTACCAGTCCGATTTCCGTCTCCTTTAATTTTATGGAGTTTTTTGAGTTACTTGAGTTACTTGAGTTCTTTGAGTTCTTAGAGTTTTGTGCGTTTTGCAACTCATTAACTCCCAACTCATTAAACTCATCAAACTCACCAAACTCATTAAACTTTTTTACCTGTACAGGACCATAAGTAAACAGGTGCTTCATCATTGATTTTTTCAGCTCTTTTGTTGCGGAAATAACGGTATCTGTCTTCTCTTTTGCTTGTTGCACGGTAGAAAGCACCTCGGCAATTTTTTGCTGTTCGGGGAGTGGAGGGAGTGAAATAGAAAATTGGCTTAAGGTACGCCAAGATGTTCTTGGATGATTTACCCCCGTCATTGTTTTTGTTGCATACTCTCTAAAATCCTTAATGTGTACAAGATAGGATAATAATGTCCCATTTAGGTTCTCTTTGGTCTTTATTACGATTATATCTGTCGAACATATTCCTTCGAAATCCACCAAGACACCTTTGTCTAGATAGGGCCTTAACTTCCCATATAAAATGTCTCCTGAATAAAATTTCGACTTTGAACTTCGCACTTCATTGCTAAATCCACATCTTTTTAAATGAGATTCTCCAGAGTCTATATGTTCAAGTCCAACATACTTCCAATCTCCATCTCCGGGATTCGTTGTTTCCTTTCTCTGTTCAGCCACCTCCCCCAACCTCACCACATCCCACTCTTCTGGCAGTGACCCAAGTTCAGTCATCTTGATACCTTCCGGGATAACTTTTTCAGACACTGCTAGATCCACCACCGTGTCTGACTTTGAAGTAACTTCTTATGGATTTCCACAACTTCCTTGAACCGTTCAATTGAGCCATTGAAGAAACCTGCTTTGAGTAACCCCCATTCAGACTCTTGCTCAAGCCCCGTGCGCACAAATTCAGCAAGAGGGGAGCGGTCCCAAATCTCCTCAACTAATCCGGAACTCCTCGCAATACGCCCGGTGTATCGCCATCCAAACCGCCCCTCAGGTGCGTATGATTCACTGACAATATCCAGATAGGTCAGCGCCAGAAGGTATTCGAAGGTATCGAAAGTTTCCTCATATCTTGTGTCGTCAGGTAAGTAATCACGCAATAGCGGACGTAGTAAGTCAAAAAGGTAGTCGTTGGGTGTGTTGTTTACAGCGTTTTGGTGTGGTATCCATTGGTATTCTGTAAATACCGACTCGACATTGAGCCTTTCAATTGCTGGTTTTTTCTCGTTATAATCGCGATATTTTGGTTCTTTCAAAATTGCTGCCAGATTGTGGAAACGCTTAGCTGCAAGGGCACTGATGCCTGCCGCATAGGTAAGCAAAAGTGCGGGGTAGTATTGAAGCTCGATTAGTATCTCTTTTCCATCTCGTCTTGGTACTTGAGTAAACCTTTCAATGCGTCTCGTTAGCAAGTGAGCGTTCTCACCTGTATCGTGATAACTTAAAGCTGCCAGCATCGCTATCAGTCGCTCTATAAG
>QBUN01000030.1 GCA_013180565.1 Candidatus Methanophaga sp. GoMg3.2
CGCCGGTATAACACAAATTACCGGCGATAAAAGTTTCAAAACTCGCGTCTGAGTCTATGTTGTTCGCAATCTCCATTCTATGTAGTTGCTCCGGAACAAAAATATTCTGAGAATGATGATTAACGCCTGCATCTACATGAACTATGTTCTGCCCACTTGGTGTTGTTCCTACATGGCATACTCTTACTAACGTCACTTGTGCATTACCGACAAGACTTCTTCCTGGCTCAACAACAATTTTTGGAAGCCCTATCGCTTCCAATCGCGCCTTAAAAGTTCTGTTTGCGCTATAAGACGCATTAAATAACTTATGTATAAATGTATCGGGCGTGAACGGGCAATAGAGCTCTTCACTAACCCATTCATTATTGCAATTATACCCAATCAATTCATTAGCCCAAGTAGCATCGTTTGTATCCGCAATTTTACGCTTTATCTCGTTCCATTCTTCTTTACCTAGATAGGAGATGCCACAACCACCGCCTATATTAATTTCCTTAACTTCAAAGCCGATTTTAGCGGCATCCGCCGCTAATTTTATCAGTTCATTAAGTACCAGATGGTATGCACCCATATCGGTAATCTGAGATCCAAGATGAACCATCAAGCCATTGGGAATCAGATGATCTAAGCGTAGAACCTTTTGAAGGGCCTCTTTTGCACGCTGAACCGGGATACCGAACTTGCTCCATTCGCTGGACGTTGTTATTGCCGGTGACGTTATATGCTTGAGCGGAAACCCAGCAAGCCGCAAATTTATCTTTGCCGCCATTCCTAATTCTCGTGCTGTCTCATTTAATATCTCTAATTCCTCTTCTGGGTCTACGTTGATCAATATTCCGTTCTTAATGCATTCTTCCAGATATTGTTTGCTCTTGCAATTGCCATTTGCTCTTATCTTCGCCGGTGGTATGCCGGCATCAAGTGCGAATTGCAATTCATATTCCGAAGCTACATCTGCGCCCGCACCAAGCTCACCTAAGAGTTTGAGAATCGCAAAGGTTGTATTAGCCTTTACAGCATAGCAAATGAGGTGGTTTTTATATACATCGGTAAGTGCAGTTTGATACTGTTTATAATTGCTCTCGATTAGCTCTTCAAACAGGACATATAGCGGTGTGCCGTATTTCTCCGCTAACTCGACCATGTCCACGCCGCAGATCGTGCGATGGTTTGTATCTTTATCCATATACTTAGTTATCATTTGCGATCTATACTATATGCTCCTTTGTTATGCGGACATATATTATAGTTCTAGTATTGTATTAGCATCGCGAAGACAAGAATGAGCTCCAATTATTTGGTTTACTTCGTTCCCGTATAGATGAATGATTTTCGCTTTAATTTGATCCATTTCCCTTCGTCCAACCCAATTAAGTTGCCACATTTACACTTAATGGTCTTCCCTTCTTTAATGGAATAGTCTTGGACAATCCTGCTTTTCCAGCAATGCCATAACCTGCCTTTTCCTATTTTTTGGTATCTAAATACTTTTTCTCCGCATGTAGCACATTTAATGGTTATCATCTTCCCTATTTATTTTTACCTCATCAATCGTGCCTTTTACATTCTTCCGGTGGGCTCAGAAAACCATTTCGTTTGTTCTTATAATAGCAACAAGTCCAATATGTTAATTGGTTATATGTATCGCGGGGTTATATCACTTATTAAATTGGTGGTCCAGCACTGAAAATCCTTTTAACCTCTCGGATATTCGATTATTCAGCCCTGCTTGAAGATTCGAAAGAGATTACTACTGTTGGAATTAGATCGTCACAACCTGCATCTAAAGACAATTCCCGCTTCTTCCTATCCTTCAAATATTTCGCCATTACCTGATAACCACCGATTTGATACTCCCACACCGCTTTTGAAACGCCCTCGAAATACTATACTGCTCCTTGTTGAAATACACCCTTCTGTTCTCTTCATCGTAACGAACTTTCTCCACCGTATTCGAGCCGCTCACGGAAAATCCTATTTCTGTCTCGCTCAAAGAAGGATGCTTCAGTAAATGCAGTTCTACCAGTTCCTTGCCAAGCTCGCTTAGGTTCTTGAACTTCTCATAATCTTTTGTCAATGGAACCCGCGGGAAATCTATCTTCAGAAATTCATCGTAGCGTTTGCTGTAAGTAGGCGAGTAAAGAACGGCGTAGATGTAATATAAAATTTGCTCTGGTGTTGGCTCTGTAGCTAACGCTTCTT
>QBUN01000029.1 GCA_013180565.1 Candidatus Methanophaga sp. GoMg3.2
TTTATCGGAATGCATGTTTTGCATCTCAAGACGGAAGAAATAACGTCTTTTATGTTCCTGCAGCTTGTCGCTATGGGGACCTTTACCTTATTCCTGACTCGTACCCGGGGGCATTTCTGGTCTATTAAACCAGGCAGTGCTCTGCTCTGGTCTGCCGTAATTACTAAGGTATTTGCGACGCTGATGGTCGTGTATGGATTGCTTGTCCCAGCCATTGGTTGGCAGCTTACCGGGCTTGTCTGGGGTTACTGCCTGTTCTACTTTGTGATAGTAGACTTTATAAAAGTTCCCCTTTTCAAGAAATGGGGGTAAGTAGAATAGAGTGAAAAAGCGAGGAGCGAGTTGCTGTAATGGCTGAGACGGCCAAAAGTATATAAAGCAAAAATCGGAAGTTACCTGATTGCTCTTCATAAAAGTCCCAGTATTCAAGAGATTTTAGATGCCTCAAAAGCAGAAGAGTAAGAATGAGTTACAATTTCTCCTTCCATTTTTTCTCTGTCTCCAAAGTCCCATTCGTAGTTCTCGATGGTTCCATCAGGGTCAGTTGAATTTAAGGCGTCAAAGGTGATTGTTCGGCTTACAACAGGATTTGATGGCGAATACGTGAAGGATGCAATTGGAGGTTGATTATTCGAGCTATTCCAGTCATATAAGAACACATCCGTGTAGTATTCCCCTACCTTGTCATTTTCAACAATCACGCCTGCTTCTCTATTATTCCTTGCGCTGTTCTCGTTCCAGTTGATGCTGGAGATCAAAACTTTGCTACTGTCAACAATCACACCCTTGTTATGCGTCTTGTTGAGACCCGTATGGTTAATATCAATAAATTTCGCTTCTAAGTTTAGTCCTTCGTTTGCTGCAACGTCCCGTACATAATCGATTGTATCCCAGTTTTGCTTACAGGTGTATGTTGGATTGAGCAGAATTCTAACATCGCAGCCTCGTCTTGAGGCATTGATAGAAGCATCCAAAAAAGGATTCTTTTTGTCTGCGTAAGACCACCAATCCTTATAGATGTAAAGTTGCTCGATATAGACTGATTCTTCAGCACTGTTGATCATGCCTATAATGGATTTTGTCTGCATGAGCGATGTATCAGGCGATAAAACAGGCGAGATATTGAATTCGCCAGTAATTTTCGCGCTATCAAAAGGATGTGAGTAATTGCCGGTAAGGTTTGTGCGATCTGGCACGAAATCAAGTGGAGGACACCCATATTTATTTCCATAGAGTGAGTGATTGCAAGTGAATGCGAAACTATCTTTGCTCTCTGGCTTCCAATCTTCAAAGAATACATCGGTGAAGTAGCTTGTTACATTCAGATTGTTTATTATGATGCCCCAGCCGCGGTTACCGAAGGTGTTATTGACTGGTACCCCTGTATTCTTCCAGTTCTCGGACATGACAATGGTTGATTTGTTATCTATGGTCGCGTATTTCGCGTGGTTATACCTGTATCTATCGTGTATGCCTCGAGCTTTGTCATCTATCATGAACCTGACCTCTCCGCCTGTATTTGCTATTTGCGCTGCAATATATCGCTCATCATTCTCGATTCCATTTACGGGGTAGCCTTCTAAAAAGACTTTCACGTTAATACCTCTGTTTATGGCATCGAGGAGATGATCCATCAGATAGAAATTGTAGAACTGGTAAACATTCAAGTAGATTGATTCATTGGCGTTGTCAATCGCATTTGCGAGTTCTTTAAAGCTGCTGTCCGGTGAGGTAAATAGCGTTAACGTTCCGTTAAAATTAAAAGTCTCATATGGGAAGTGCGATGGTCCTCCATTGCTATACCCTTCCGTTGATAATCGAAACTGCCAATCGGAATACAAATCAATATCCATACCATTTGGGTATCGCTGCCAAGAGCAGTTATCGTTTTTTATATCTTTTAATAAAGGTGTCCGATCTATCTCTTTACCTTCCGAATACTTTAGTATGATCAATTCGTTCTCATTGCGCAGCCATCCCTTATCATGAGCATAGGTCCAATAACCCTTTGGATGTATGACAGTTCCGCCTGGTATTGTAATATCTCTCCCGCCACTATACTGTGAGGATAACATCCATCCACTGATATCCACCTCGTTTGACGTTGGATTATAAAGTTCAACCCATTCATTCCCAGCATCTTTTCCATGCGGATTTTGCAAAGCTGATTATTTTCTTGTCATTTGAGCCCAAGCTGCTTTC
>QBUN01000028.1 GCA_013180565.1 Candidatus Methanophaga sp. GoMg3.2
GATAGTAGTCTCTTTACAACTTCTGTTCTGTCTATCTTCTCCACTTCACCTATCTCTTTTATCTCCCTGAATAGGTCTTCTGGAACGCGGGTTGTAATAGTCTTGGTCTTCATCCGATCACCTACATAATTATATGATACGCTATGTTATAAAAGTATCCCTTCCGGAAGCTCGTAAGGAGCTCCTCGTAGCTTATCGTTTTTGTTATCATGTTGTATTACATTACTTTTTATCCTTTATGCCATATTATGTATCATTCACTCAATAAATACTCTAAACTCGCACTCTTTTAATCCTCGCTGTAATAAAGCTATAGCCGTGTGAGATATAAAAAGGTGTTTCTTAACCGTAGCATTTTCTTCTACTATTTAGCAAAATCTTTTTTCGTTCTTCTAAATCATTAGCATATCCCTCTATCGCGGTCACAGCCCTGCCGATTTCAAAGTAGGTATGGGCATCACTTCCGGTAATTGGTCTTTTAAAAAATAAACCTGTAACATCCCCCATATCCGTCTTTTTCTCCATTCCTCTGACCACAATAATATCCAATTTATGAGGGAGTTTTTCATATACTTTCATGTTATCGTGGTCAGTTATTGAGATGACATCCAAACCCTTCCTTTTTGCTGCTTTCACTATTCTCGAAGCTTCAGAAAATGAATCATAAGAGTATTTTGAGTGTATGTGAAGGTCAAGTTTCATACCAAATGCCAAAACACTTCTTTTAGATTCCGAATCATTACATTGTTATTTTTCAAACTCTTCAATATATACATTATCCTCTTCTCCACCAATTTCCCTTTAACAATCCAATATAGCGGTCTCCCTTTTCCAACCCATTCTTCTTTGGATAATACGGATACGAAGAAACTCCTCTTAGCGATGAATCCGTCTTATTATACAATGAATTCGCAGATACGATTGACACCACCAATCCCGGATAAAGCTCTACCACATCCGCAACCACAAAAAATGTAGCGGTTACATCAAATTCATCCAGCAAATCCAGCACTCTTTTCGTTGGCTCACGTAACCTTAAAAAGTCGTATCTTCCTTTCCATCCCTCAAAGAACTCATTTACATCTTTATATACAGAAAACGGAGAACCTGTTACTGAAGGAATATATGATACCCGTCTTCTATGTCAACGGTGATCGATAGTCTGTTCATGCTTTTTTAAAAATTTTTCTTTTAGCACAGGTTTTCTTTTTGGGACAAAAAGAAAAAGTGTTTCGAGGTCAACGGTGATGGATAGCGTACTCATCTTCCTCTATCTTCTCTTTCAGAACTTCTCTTTTCTGATTCCTCTCTCTCATCTTGCAAGACGCGTGCATAGAGTGCATCACGGATGCGGAAGCCAGCTACGTTGCGCAGTGCATCCAGGTGAGGCTTGACCGCACTCAGCACCCCCTTATGTTTGGCTTCTATAAGGACCCCAATCAGCCCTGTAAAACGCAAACCCAAATGCCGGGCGACTTCCCGCCCCACTCGCTCATCCATCAAGAGCATTTCCGCCTCTGTCTCCAACGTGAGGACAATCGCCTCAGCTTCTCCTGCATCCAGTTCTTGCCGCAAAGCAGATACCAGGGGTGTATTGGTGACCGATTGTGTCTTGATCCAGATGGCTGCCTTCACTTCATCTGCACCTGGCTGTCCTACACCTTCGATGACCACTTCATGCCATACTGCTTCTGGAATAAACAGTTCACCATATAGCTGGCGTAGTAAGTCTAATTTCTCGACCCGCGCCAGGTTGATAAGTGGAGAAGCATTGCTTACAACGCTCATAGCCGATTGAGCTCCTTCAGTGTTGCCAGATCTTCCTCATAATCTTCCACGTCATAGTGAATGGTAATTTTCCTGCTCGCCAACAGCTGTTGGAATGCCCACACCGTCATGCCAGCCATCTCTCGGGCCTTGCCGAAGGACAGCCTGCCCTGTTGATACAGATAAATTGCCAATTCTCGCTTCAGATCCCGAGGCGTCATCCGCGCGGCATGGACCACTTCACGCGGTATTTCTATTGATATCGTAGTTGACATTCCTTAATCTCCCACGGTTTTCAGTAGCTCCTCATAAACATCTTCTGAAATTGAGATTGTTCCAGAGTTTCCATAAATATGTGTATGCAATTTATTCTTTATTAAACCCCAATCCTACATCATGTATCTCTGCTCCATAAATTTTCATGTGAAA
>QBUN01000027.1 GCA_013180565.1 Candidatus Methanophaga sp. GoMg3.2
TTTATCGGAATGCATGTTTTGCATCTCAAGACGGAAGAAATAACGTCTTTTATGTTCCTGCAGCTTGTCGCTATGGGGACCTTTACCTTATTCCTGACTCGTACCCGGGGGCATTTCTGGTCTATTAAACCAGGCAGTGCTCTGCTCTGGTCTGCCGTAATTACTAAGGTATTTGCGACGCTGATGGTCGTGTATGGATTGCTTGTCCCAGCCATTGGTTGGCAGCTTACCGGGCTTGTCTGGGGTTACTGCCTGTTCTACTTTGTGATAGTAGACTTTATAAAAGTTCCCCTTTTCAAGAAATGGGGGTAAGTAGAATAGAGTGAAAAAGCGAGGAGCGAGTTGCTGTAATGGCTGAGACGGCCAAAAGTATATAAAGCAAAAATCGGAAGTTACCTGATTGCTCTTCATAAAAGTCCCAGTATTCAAGAGATTTTAGATGCCTCAAAAGCAGAAGAGTAAGAATGAGTTACAATTTCTCCTTCCATTTTTTCTCTGTCTCCAAAGTCCCATTCGTAGTTCTCGATGGTTCCATCAGGGTCAGTTGAATTTAAGGCGTCAAAGGTGATTGTTCGGCTTACAACAGGATTTGATGGCGAATACGTGAAGGATGCAATTGGAGGTTGATTATTCGAGCTATTCCAGTCATATAAGAACACATCCGTGTAGTATTCCCCTACCTTGTCATTTTCAACAATCACGCCTGCTTCTCTATTATTCCTTGCGCTGTTCTCGTTCCAGTTGATGCTGGAGATCAAAACTTTGCTACTGTCAACAATCACACCCTTGTTATGCGTCTTGTTGAGACCCGTATGGTTAATATCAATAAATTTCGCTTCTAAGTTTAGTCCTTCGTTTGCTGCAACGTCCCGTACATAATCGATTGTATCCCAGTTTTGCTTACAGGTGTATGTTGGATTGAGCAGAATTCTAACATCGCAGCCTCGTCTTGAGGCATTGATAGAAGCATCCAAAAAAGGATTCTTTTTGTCTGCGTAAGACCACCAATCCTTATAGATGTAAAGTTGCTCGATATAGACTGATTCTTCAGCACTGTTGATCATGCCTATAATGGATTTTGTCTGCATGAGCGATGTATCAGGCGATAAAACAGGCGAGATATTGAATTCGCCAGTAATTTTCGCGCTATCAAAAGGATGTGAGTAATTGCCGGTAAGGTTTGTGCGATCTGGCACGAAATCAAGTGGAGGACACCCATATTTATTTCCATAGAGTGAGTGATTGCAAGTGAATGCGAAACTATCTTTGCTCTCTGGCTTCCAATCTTCAAAGAATACATCGGTGAAGTAGCTTGTTACATTCAGATTGTTTATTATGATGCCCCAGCCGCGGTTACCGAAGGTGTTATTGACTGGTACCCCTGTATTCTTCCAGTTCTCGGACATGACAATGGTTGATTTGTTATCTATGGTCGCGTATTTCGCGTGGTTATACCTGTATCTATCGTGTATGCCTCGAGCTTTGTCATCTATCATGAACCTGACCTCTCCGCCTGTATTTGCTATTTGCGCTGCAATATATCGCTCATCATTCTCGATTCCATTTACGGGGTAGCCTTCTAAAAAGACTTTCACGTTAATACCTCTGTTTATGGCATCGAGGAGATGATCCATCAGATAGAAATTGTAGAACTGGTAAACATTCAAGTAGATTGATTCATTGGCGGTGTCAATCGCATTTGCGAGTTCTTTAAAGCTGCTGTCCGGTGAGGTAAATAGCGTTAACGTTCCGTTAAAATTAAAAGTCTCATATGGGAAGTGCGATGGTCCTCCATTGCTATACCCTTCCGTTGATAATCGAAACTGCCAATCGGAATACAAATCAATATCCATACCATTTGGGTATCGCTGCCAAGAGCAGTTATCGTTTTTTATATCTTTTAATAAAGGTGTCCGATCTATCTCTTTACCTTCCGAATACTTTAGTATGATCAATTCGTTCTCATTGCGCAGCCATCCCTTATCATGAGCATAGGTCCAATAACCCTTTGGATGTATGACAGTTCCGCCTGGTATTGTAATATCTCTCCCGCCACTATACTGTGAGGATAACATCCATCCACTGATATCCACCTCGTTTGACGTTGGATTATAAAGTTCAACCCATTCATTCCCAGCATCTTTTCCATGAGGATTTTGTTCAAACTCATTAATTACCACATGGTCCT
>QBUN01000026.1 GCA_013180565.1 Candidatus Methanophaga sp. GoMg3.2
CTTATCTTATTTCCCAAAATACATCTCTAAAAACCACCTTTTATTGAGCAATTACTATCTCGTTGATACAGACTGGATAATTCATGGCCTTCATGGGAAAGAGAAAGAAGTAACGAAACTCCTTGAATTGAAAAAGGAAGGGTTAGCAATAAGCGTGATTTCTTTAGCTGAACTTTATGAAGGTGTTTATGGCTCTGCTGACCCGGTTTCCAACGAAAGGGTTTTAAAAGATTTCCTGACTGGAGTTACGGTTTTGGAAATAAATGAGTTTGAGAGAGTGGAGAATTTAAAGATTCTTAGGGCGTGAAAGCTATCTTACCTTCAACCCATATCTCTTTGGTCGTTCACTGCTAATGACCTCTACACATCCTTTTTTAACCAACCATTCGCTCTATTTGAGTTCTAGTTGCAGCCTCTTTCATATCCAATTCTTTTGCTATCTCCTTAATCGTATTTATTCAAAGTAAGAGAAAAGATCCTCCCGGTCATCCTCTGAAAACACATAAAAATCCCTCTGCTTTAATGTGCGTATTCTAACTCTTTCTGGCTAAGCGACACAACAAAACAAAAATGAACTTCCCCTCTTCTATCTCCTTTAACACTTTCTCTATCTCTTCATGCTTTATTTGCCGCTCGATTTCCGACTTCAACATCTTTCAGTAGCAATATCAATATTGACTTCGATTATTATTAATCACGTACCCTACAAAAACACCGGTCATTCCTATCTGGATAGATATTTTTGAATTATCTTATCAATCTCATCTTTTCTCTCTGGAAGGCAAATCTGATCGTAAAGAAGTTTATGGAGTTGGATAACGCAATATCGGATTTTTATGCACCGCAGATTGAAAGAGAGATGTTGGTAAAGGCATAAAATGCAGGACAAGGAAGGCGCTTGTGGGTAACCAAATTAAGATTGAAATCCGTAGTAGATGTTAATATTTTAGTTCGGAATCTCAGATACAACAAGGACGCAATAGCTAATAGAGGTCCCAGAGTAATCAGGTAGTTGTTGCTGTAAATGAGGTTCAAAGACGTTATGAACAGTCCTAACGCGAATCCTGCAACCGCGAATATGCCGTCTGTGGTCAGAATATCTTCCTTCTTGATTTTTATTGCGATTAAGGCGCAGATGATTACGGTGGCGGTTATCACGTAGGGGGCGAGTTGTAAACATTGCGGGCTCCTATTTGTGTGGGTGATCGGTAATGCGTAATCTGTGATCGGTAATGCGTAATCTGTGATCTGTTACATACATGAAAGTTCCTCAGTTTTATACTCGTCTCCCATCACCCTTTACCCATCACCTATTTTTGCCTCTTAAGTGCTTTATCAGACCGAGCAGCATTTTTCTTCTTTTGGGAATTCTGCCGTTAACTTGTATATCCCTTTTACCAGGGTCATCGCTTCTTTCCAAACATCAAGATCCTTATGAGTCTTCATTTTTTGGGGTGATGCGTAATGCGTGATCGGTGATGCGTCAATCATTCTTTGCTCCTCTTTCTGATGCTTTTTTTGATTTTAAAACTTTTAGTATGTATGTATGTGTTTTTTGAATGCGGGAATATTATTTTGTCTTGATAAATCAACTATGCTGTCACCTCGATGGATACCGCTTTAGTAGATGGCTCAGGAATAGCTATTTCGCCCTCCTTCAATCCTTCAAGGTGGAATTTTATGGCCTCTTTCATCCTTTGAATCGTTTCCTCTACGGTGGAACCCGTAGCAATACAACCTGGTAAGTCGGGGCAGTAAGCAGAGTAATTACCTTCTGCTCTCTCAATAATAATCGTATATTCAGCCATCTTCCTTCACCTCCTTTAAGCCTGCTTGTTTCAAAATGCTGTTCAAAGTCCCTTTAGCGACGTCTTCGTTAAAGTGCCCTGAAATCGTAACCAATCCCTTCTTAGAAGGGTGTTTATATTGTCTATGATCTCCTTTAACTCTCACTAAACTAAATAACACCCATCCTTTTCTATCAGTTTTATCACCTCTCTTATTTTCATCTCACTTATAAATTAACACCAAACCCCTCTATCTCCTCTTTGCTGAGTGAAGGGACATCACAAACCTTTCTTTTAAAAAGTTTTAAAAGCTTTACCAACAACCTTTCTTTCAGAAAGAAAGCTTGACCAAAGAAACTGGTTTTTCTGCGAAGCATTTTTAAAAATCATCAAGCACT
>QBUN01000025.1 GCA_013180565.1 Candidatus Methanophaga sp. GoMg3.2
CTTGGTGGCGTGTATTTCGATGAATAGTCATCGAAGCAGCCAATGTAGCGTTCTCCGGGCGCCAGATCCACCGGTACATGATCATGTTCAACCGCCACGCCATCAACATATAGCGCTGTGGTATGGCATGCAGGTGCTGTTCCATCGCCTGTGTTCGTTACGTTATAGCAGATAGTGCAGTTGTCTGGCCAGCAGAGCCACTTTTCTGTGATTATGAGGTCCGGTTTTGATGGTGCATAGTATTCCTTCAAGAATTCATCCCACAGGGTATCAACAGCAAATGTAGTATTGTCATAAGATGCCAAATAATCACCTTCTACTCGCGGGTAGTATATGGATAACCCATGATCATTTGGTACGGATGATCCATGCGCCTCATACATCTTGGACACTTCATTCATCACCGCCTGCGCCTCTGCTGTAGCACCTGTATATGTATCTACCATTTCGGCAAAGTGGTATAGGTCAATGTAATAGGCATAATAAATTTCTTCTGCTACGTTTCTAGCTTGTTGTACCTCTGCCACATGACCCGCATTGATTTCCTTGATTAATGCTTGTGCAAGGTTATCCACTGCAGCAACTAAATTTTGCAATGCATAATTGTCCACGGCAGATTGTGTCTCGCTTCCGGCATAACCATAAGAGTCCATGTAACGGTCAACGATTACCGTACCTAACGCGTCCTCATTCATTGTTGGCGTTCCCGTCAAATCAGCGAGTATCGTATCATACGGCCATCCATCCCACGGTTCCACCTCCTCAGAGCCAACACTTACTCCTGCATTTGCCATCACTTGATATACTACCTCAATCATATGCATCAGACACGCATCGTAACCAAGCAGTTGGACATATTTACCTGTCAAGGCTACTTCGGTTTCTTGCAGGCTAAGGTAATCATTATCTGTATTATCCACACAAATCCCGCGACTCAATCCAGCATCTTTCGCGTCTTTTATATCATCCGCCCACGGAACCCAGTTATTTATGGATTTCCAGCCATCACCATGGTTCCATAGGACCAGGGCGTAATTATCAGCAGGAAATTCGGTCATCGCCCATTCCACGAAATATCTTAATGTATTGGGATCTCCCATATTGCATTCGCCAAGATCACTAATTGCATTCGCTGCCGTAGGTGTCATCCCGGCTGTTACATGGAATCGCTTACAGGTCGTCCAATCGCCATATGAACTGTCATAGCCCGGTATTCGGTCAAATTGCACTACTATATTCACATCACTGGTAGAGCCGACAGAAGACATTTCCATAAAATCGTCAATTCCTGCGCCTTCTAAGTTGTTATCTCCGTCAAGGTATACCATGTATGTCCATTCGTCTGTTGCATCACCATCCACCACACATTGGATCATATAGTTCTCTCCATCCCAGAGATCCCAGCTCCCACCTACATAATCCCATGATCGTCCATACTGTGGTAGACTTTGATCCACGCATAAAGCTTCACAGCCAGGATCATCGGTTAGCTGTTTGTATAGAATGTAAAAGTCACCATCTTCTATCGTGATGCCCGGTCCTGAGATGTCTACATCACACCAGCCCCATGCTGTCGCCGTATGATAAATTGGACCGCCCAGATACGTACCCGGTTCCCCATTTGGACCATTGTCATCATACACATATACCGCAAACTCCTCGTGATTCGAATCAGGCAAATCAGGCCAAAAGCAAATCCTCGCTGTGCGAAGCTCTACCGGATACGATAGTGGCGTGAATTGCACTGCGAATCCGTTACCGGCTGAAGACCATGTGTAAGCATTTTCAGCCGTACCGTCATCGTAGATTAGCTCATTTAGTGCTCTCTCTGTCGGGAAAGTCATCGATTCAGAAGGATTTAGCGCCACCTTAGCTACATCTGTATGATTCAAGTGCACCCTATCTGCATCATAACGATTTAGCTTCTCCTTAGCTGCATTAGTATGATTCAAGTTCACCCTATCCGCATCAGAATGATTTAGCTTCTCCTTAGCTGCATCAGTATGATTCAAGATCTCCTTAGCCACATCAGAATGATTTAACCTCATCTTATCTCTATCAGTATGATTTAGCTTCATCTTATCTCTATCAGTATGATTTAGCTTCATCTTATCTGCATCAGAAGGACCTAGTTTCACCTTTGCTTTGGATTCGGCTGATACAGAGTTCATTGTCAATGCCATCA
>QBUN01000024.1 GCA_013180565.1 Candidatus Methanophaga sp. GoMg3.2
AGTTCCATGCGTTATCTCCTGGTGCTATCTTCCAGTATTGGACGTTTGGTGGTACATCTCCTAGGGAGTAATAACCGTCTTCAAGTCCTTCGGTAGATAAGATACCTTCGTTTTTTAGTTGGCTTATATATGAAGTGAGTCCTGAGTACGTTCTCAATCCTTTTTTGACCTGTTCGGGTTGGCTACTCCGTACATAATCGATAATTTCATCACTATGTGCCATATGGTCTTCCTTTTCGGTCTTCAGGTAATACACTATCAAATCGCGCACATGCATGTTCTCTAAATCAACTATCTCTCTTCTGTCTCCTTTTTGTTTATTCATGGTACTTCAAAGCCCCAATGCAATACGCAATCGCTGATCTATTTCGTTCATCAAATCTTTGTCCATTTCACCTAAAACGCGCAGCACAAGTGACTTATGGAGCAACGCTAACTTGTGTGTTCTGAATCTTCAATGGAATAGACATCTTCCTCTTTGGCATCCAGCCAGTCGAAACTCCTGGATTCCGTGACAAGTTGCATGAGTTCTTGAGTGGGTATGTCATCGGTCAGAACAGAGAGATTATGCAATTTCCGCCGTGCTATCACAAAAGCTGCGAATGTCTCGACTTCTGCACGCTCTTGAGGCGTCATATTTTCAAGTAACTGGGAGAGTTTTTTTTGAGATGGGCATGATTTACCACCGTGAGATATATCTTCTAGAAATAGTTTGATTTTACGCTATATAAATATATCGTTCCACCCTATCTTCGCGTTTTAAGCTCTTTTCTATTAGCAATTTTTGCTTCCATATAAATAATGGTCATGCTCTTCTGACCAATCTCTTGGCACTATTTTAAAAGTTCTTTTACATTCTCAAGAAAATGCTTGAATGTTACCTTGTCGCATTTTCTGTGCGTAGTTGGATCTTCAGAGGGGTGTTCATGCCAACCTCTAATATTATCTCTATCAATTCCGTAAATCCTTTTAGACTCTATGATTAAGGTATATGCAAGGGTCTTTGTGGTATTGTTTGAGAAGACCTGTATGAACGTTTTTTCATCTATTGTCAGTCGTATCTTCGCGATTGGGCCTTCAACATTCACTTCAGTATGTGTTATAATACCGCTTTCTTCGCTTTCTCCAAGTATTGCCTCAACAAATGATGTCACGGCGTGTACCTATTCAAAATACGAGAATAATGCTTTTTTAGTGTCTCAGCCGCTTCCCATTCCCTAAAATCTTCCTCTACTTCCCAGGAGTATGGATCACTCTTATCTGGTAACTCGTCATGCCCACATCGTTCTTTGAACTCGTCAAAAGTCATTGCCCATTTATCTTCAAATGCTTCAATCTTTTTTATAGCTTCTTCTAATCTGCGTTCAAGAAAGTCATTTATAACGATATTAAGGGCTATATCTACTCTTGGTTCATTCGTTGCTTCTACTAATATGTGAGAAATCCTTGGAGGTAAGACTATCATTCCTGACTTTTTCGTTACTGTTGCCATGTTCATCCGCCTTACTCTACCTTTATACTTTATCCATATAAAATTAGTGTTACTTCATCTGGTCTTCTAAAACTTCTTTTTCAAAACTTGCCGTTGAACCAAAGATATAGACATAATCAGCGTATTTCGGGAGTTCTACTGCTTCTCCAACGACTTTGCCGAAACTACGGCGTTTTAGTTCCTTTTTCCCTTCACATAAATAAATAATCTGTTCCTCTTGATTTGATTTTGCTATTCCAAACACGTCTGCTCTGAGGTTGGTTTTTCCTCTCTTCAGTGATAATTCCGTGCCAGCGTATTCTGCAAGACAATTCTTTTTGCTCTTCAAGAATTTTTCTACTGCTGGGTACAGGTCTTTCTCGTGCATTTATGTTTCTTCAATACCGTGTTCCTCATCAACTTTTTTAGTCAAATCCAAACTTTTCACTCTATTTGAAAATGTCTTTCGAAACTTAATTGTCATATCAGTTAACCAATCGAGATATTCTTCCCAGTTATCCCTCTTTGTTAAATCTGCGTCGCGTTTCAAGCCAATGGTTTTATCAAGATTTTCTGGATTTGGATCCCACTCTAATTTTTCACCTATTTCGGCTTCTATCTCTTCTTTCATTTGCAATAACTGTGGTAATGCCACACTTGCAACTTTGTTCCCTATATAAACACGAACTCCGATTTTATTATCTGATG
>QBUN01000023.1 GCA_013180565.1 Candidatus Methanophaga sp. GoMg3.2
AAAAAAAAGAGGATGAGAACTTTAATCCAACAAGACAGCGAGTTTGGAGCTCAGAACTCTTGTAAGAATGGGTTTACTTGGCGTTGAAGGTAGAGGAAGGTCAACAAAATATATCCCTAGAATTAGGTGATGATTAAAATACGGCACATCAACAAGGAGGTGGTTAATATTGAGCATGAACACATTATCGATCACCGTTGACATAGAAGATTGGTACCATATACCATCAGTAACAGGTTCGCCTTTCGCAGTATACAAAGATGTAAATGAATTCTTTAAGAGATGGACTGGGAGATACGATTATCTAACTTTACGTGAGCCAACGAAAAGAGTGCTGGATATGCTGGATGAATTCGATGTAAAAGCAACGTTCTTTGTCGTTGCGGATGTGGTAGAGCATTATCCGGGCTTGGTGGAATCAATTGCTGAAAGAGGGCATGAGATTTGGTGTCATGGGCTGCATCATGCGTGTAAAAAAATAAAATAGATCCAAAGACGAAGGAGCCGTTGATGAGTGTTAAAGGCGGCGAGAGTTATGATGCACCAGATGAGGAGGTCGCCAGCGGGAAGAGGAATGAGAGTGGAGAGGTGAGGTGGCGAAGATGAATAGATATTTTACAGAGGATAGAATGGTGGAAGTTCCGATCGTCATCTTAACGAAGAGCAAGGATGTGAAAAATGCATTTTGAATATTCCGTGCATGCGGAACATAAATTTAAAGAGAGGCGGATATCGAAATCCGAGGTGGAGGAAGTTAGATACATCAAGGATGGAAATAATTGATAGGAGAGAGGAGCGGCGAAGATGGGTGAAAATCAGATGAAGGTTAGATATGATTCGGATTCGGATATCCTATATTTGTTGATAAAGGATGGGGATATTGAGGATACTATTGAAGTCAGCGAGGATTTGTTCGTGGAGTATGACGAGAAAAAGAATATAGCGGGAATAGAGTTATGGCGTGTGAGGAGAAACTTGTTCGGCGAAATATTGAAATATTTGAACAAGATAACAGAATTGGACATAATGGAAAAAGGGGTAAAAGGAGACTAATATATACGACTAAAAGAATAATAATAAGTTGGTTGTTCTGAGGCATGATATAGACAGCAGTTTTTCGCATCATCAATGAATGCACTGAAAGCAGATGTTGTTATAGTTTGTTTATAAGGATGCTAATCAAACATTATTGTGAGGTATAAGAGAGAGCGCTAAGATAGGAGCCAAAGATATTTATTTATTTATTTATTTATGGTGCCGAATCTGAATTGACTTTCTGGTGGAAGGGTGATAAGAGGATCGGCATTGGGCAGCGGGAGCTATCTGCACATCAACAAATGAACGCAATATCCATTACAGTTGACATCGAAGATTGGTAACACTTTTTCTTTTTGTCCCAAAAAAGAAAATTTAGCCTGTGCTAAAAGAAAAATTTTAAAAACGGTTTAATCCAAAACTAAAAGCTTTGTTGAAAAATGGAACGGGAAATACGATTATTTAAGTTTACGTAAGCCAACAAGACGAGTGCTGGATATGCGGGATGAATACAATATAAAAGCGACCTTCTTTGTGGTTGCGGATGTGGTGGACCATTATCCAGGCCTGGTGGAATCAATTGCTGAAAGAGGACATGAGATTGGGTGTCATGGGCTGCATCAAAAATTAACTTCCGTCAATTCTATAGACACAGATTAACGCAGATTAACACAGATGGGGAATTACAAACACAGAGGGATAACGGAGAAGATAATTGGAGCTGCATACAAAGTACATAATACGCTTGGTTCTGGCTTTTTAGAGAAAGTGTATCAAAATTCGCTTGCTATTGAGTTCCGAATGATTGGGTTTGAAAAATACACAAAGGTTAAATTGACAAATCATAAGATATTATTTTATTTTATGGGGTGAGAGAACATGGAAGAGATAAGAGTAGTTTATGAGAAAGGTGTTTTTAAACCACTAAGGGAAACCGACCTTAAAGAGGGCACTAAAGCAGTGGTAGTAGTAAGGCGTGAGGGAATAGCAGATATATTAGAGAAATACAGCAGAAGAGTGGAAAGAGATGTTCTAAAAGAATTTCTGGAGGAGAGAAGGAGATAGTAGTTGACTGCCAAATATATCTTATATGCAAATGGGATATACAATAGCAAAAGTGGAGGGCG
>QBUN01000423.1:0-7218 GCA_013180565.1 Candidatus Methanophaga sp. GoMg3.2
TTTTCCGGGTGTTTATTCATGGGTGTTCGGTTAAGGGGGGTTTGTAAGTCTATTCTATTTAAAAATACCCTGATAACTTTATATTTCCAAAAACAGATGTAGTTTCTTTAGGGTTAATTTGTCAGAAGTGTCCTACATTTATATCAGGATCAACCCTCTTAGGATGATAGCTCGGATTGCAAGCTTCTTACCGCGAACAGAGAAGTATCGCGTCTCAGCATTCCATTTCTCTTCTGCATACCGTAACGCCTCCTTAATTATCCAGTCAGTAGCAGCTATTCTTGGGCTCCCGGAGATACCAAAAAGTTTAACCATTCGTTCTTAACCTGCATCCAACCTGAACCCCTCTTTCATACCAAACCACCCTGCCGGGTCCTCAAGATATTCTCGAGAATCCCATAGACTGAGATAATGTCCTCGCTCCTCATGCGCGAGTGCAAGATAGAATCTCGCTTCAAAATGGTCGGTGGCTTTCTCGGCCAGCTCATTGTAGAACAATATGCTCTTCTCCTCCATTTCCATGCCTATCCCCAATACTTTTACGCTCTCAGAAATATCTTCCTCTGTCAGGTCTTTCACATCCTCAGGAAAAACTGCTTTTGTCGTTACCACATCGCCTATGGCTGTCACCATTTTTGGCCACGCCCTTTCCTCTTTTAGCTTTTTGTATATCGCCTTCACTTTTTCCAGATGCAGGTCTTCGTCCTTTGCCAAAGACCCAAACATCTCCTTTGCAAATGCGTTAGTAGCCTTCTCACTAGCGTCCATATAAAACTTCTTTCCTTCTTCTTCAAGTTCCATGGCTATTTCAAGTGCCTTCAATCTCTCTTCGCTCATAATATTCTCTCCCCCAAACCAATCCCCTTCTGGTTGATTGTTTTTCATTATTCATTTTTGCATATAAATAAACAAACTATGATATTTCTTTGGTAAATCGTTTAAAACTTTTTAAAGAAATGTTTTACCTCACCTTCTCTAGACTTATATCAAACATCTTCTTCGTCTCCCGTGCAAGCGCGTCCGGAAGACCCGTAATATCAACATTCATAGAGATGTCGCCCTTTTCAACGCCCGGTATATCGGCAGCTACGATAATCTTGCGCTCTTTCTCCTTTATATCCACATAGGGTGCTGCGATCTCAGCGAGTTCTTCTCCCGTAGCTCCGGGCAGTGCTCTCCGCCCAAAATAGTCGGGTCATGTCTCACCAAACGCTAGGTCTACAAATTCTTCCATTCTTCTTAGCTCTTCAAATGGGTCCCATATATATCTTCTTCGCCAAACCATTTCTCATCTTGCCTCCTATTTATTATGCACGTTGCATTACGTATGTAGTTATAATCTTTATCAATTTTTCGGATTCTTCTACACCAACCGTGCATAGCACCACGAAAAAATCCTTCTTCATTTTTTGATAAAACTTTTTTCTAAAAAGTTTTAGTGTCAATCTCGCGGTTCAAAGCAAAGGAGCAGAACCTATCTCCTCTTGCCATACAGCTCTTTAACTCAACGTTTGAATTGAGCAAGCCACCGATGAAGTTCCGATCAAATTCACACATGTCCTCGCCAAACTCCAACGCAATCTCATAGATGAGACAGTTGTATTCTTTTATGATTATTTGACCATTATCTCGCTCCAAGACGGCAAAACTTCCCAGGTCGTTCAATAATTCCACTACCGACTCCACATTTCCATTCCCTTTCAGTCTTTCTTTGTAATAAGATGCTTGCTCAGCCCCCATTCGAGTCATCATCTCCCTCACCATCTCAACCCCTTCTCTCTCGATCATATCTCTAATAATCCATTTAAATAACTTTGAATATGCTTTTGGGAAGAATGCCTCCGCTCTTTCGGTGAGTGAGTAGAAAATCTTCGGCCTACCCATTTTCTCCTTAACCAGCGTCCGCTTTATCAGTCCATCCCGCTCCAGAATAGCCAGATGCTGCCTCGTTGCGGTGGACGAAATACCCAATTTTGAACTCAGCTCGTCAACATAAGAATCCTGTTGCTTCAAAAAGTTAAGGATCTCAGCTCTTGCATCTTCTATTTGCATATTCTTTAGACTGGCAGAGTAGTTTATAAAGTTTCCTATTTTTATACACTAAAAACTTTTTATAGTTATTAGAGTAAAATAATATTATACTGTAAAAAGTGGTAAAGATGGCGGAGGGAGCGATACACCTGCGAGATTTTCCGCCTTTCATCAGGTTCGAGCTTGAGGGAAGATTTCGACGGAAAGTCTTTGCAAAGTTCTTGAAAAATGTAAGCGCGGTTGAAGTAGACCTCCCGCCGGAAGACTTCTGGAGCTCGGCGGAAGAAGAATTTGAACTCTCAAGATACGAATTAGTCTTTGGCAAATTACGTGGGCGAATATTAAAAACGCTAGAAGAAAGTCCGTTAAGTGCTAAGGAAATCATTAAAATAAATCCTGATCTCTCACCGAATTCCATTTACCATGCTATAATATGGCTAAAAGATCAAAAGCATCTAAAAAAGAGGCAGGGGTGTTGGGAACTAAAAAAGGATTATTTCGAGCATGTTAGAATCTCCGATCTTGCAAAAGTAATCAATTTTAGAGCTAAGGGTGAGAGAAGAAGATATGGCATATCTATAATAGAATTGGAGATGGCAACTTTTTTATGGCCTAGCTACGAGAGGGCTTGTGATCTGGAAGGGGTAAGTTTTAAAAATCCGTCTTATGGGAAATATTATCAGAATCACTTCGCACTCGCAAGAGCGGTAAAAGAATGGGAGAGAGGGGATACTAATATTCCTCAATGGGCCCTGATAGCGATAGCCGAGTTTATAAACGTGGATATAGAGCAGAAAGAAGTAATATCGAGCTATTGTCTTCCTCCGGGAGTTGAAATAACACCTTATTACAAAAGAAGATATAAACTCCCGATTGAACTCTCCCCCGAACTTGATACTATCGCGCTTCAAATACTCATGAAGGGTTCCGAAGAGGGATTAATATATCCGCCTAAACATAAAAAAGAGATATTTAAACGACTGTATCATACTTTCGGCTCATTTCAAAGCGGCCGGATACCTCTAAGCATACGAGAAATAATTGAGACGTATTATCAAAGCCCGAGTTGCAGAAGAAACGCTATTAGAATACCCAATAGAATGAAAGAGCGATGGGAACAGCTCCCGTATCAGGAAAAGACGCTCTCAAAAATCAGGGTTCTGGAGATGTTATTTGGACTTGATCAAGAAAAAGGTAATTATGAGCTAATATCTCGCTCGATATACCTTCTTGAGGATGTATCAAGCATATTAAAGGATTTGGGAATCGGGAGGATTAAGATAATAAAAAGGAAAGACAGACCACATTATCGGTCTTATTTACCTAAAAAGGTGAAAGAGAATCTTGAAGGTTTAAAAGAGCAACTAGAAATTGCTAAGATCGAAAAAAGGCTTGCGTTTCTCGCAGAAAAGGATAGGATCAAGTTAATTAAGAAGGTTAAAAGTCATTGGGGCGATAAGGGCGTGAACATACTCTCCAACCTGAAGTTGGATAAAGGAGTCAGAGACCTTGACCTTGCCCGTGCTTGCGGTATGACAGCAAGAGAAGTGAGAAAGATACTCTATGAACTCAAAGATAAAGCGATTATCACTTACATAAGGGAGGAGACTCTGGAGCTTCTGGAATATTATTACTTTTTGAATCCTGATGGTATCGAGAATTTTTTAGCTGCCAGAAAGGAGGTGAAAGAAGAGAAAGTGGAAGAAGCTAAATATCCATTTCCTGAAGAATTCTCTATTTATCAGCGAAGAAGAATGTGTTCGGAAGTTGGTTGAGCACTTTTTTTATTGTATATACAGTATATTTTTTGCCCCCGAGTACAGCGAGAGTACCGAGTTTTTTCCCTCTGTGTGCTCTGAGGTCTCTGAGGTCTCTGTGGCTATCATTTTTGATTTTTTTTGTCCAAGAATAACGGGAAAAAAAATAAATGAAGATTACATATCTAAGAAAAAGGGTGGAGAAGAAAAGGGGAAATGAAGCTAACCTGTTCCATAGACGAAATAAAAAGATTGAGACCTGAAGAAGTTAAGGAAATCCGGGATAACGATAAGAGCGGTGAATTCCAATTACTGGACGTAAGGCAGCCTTATGAATATGAGGCTGGGCATATCCCAGGTGCAAAGTGGGTTCCATTGGGAGAACTTGAATATAGACATGCAGAGCTTGAAAGAGATAAAAAGATCATCACTTATTGCCGCTCTGGACACAGGAGCATGGCGGCAAACACCCTCTTGTGTGGTCTTGGATTCGAGAACGTCTACAATCTTGATGGCGGAATTCTCAACTGGCACTACGATGTTATCAAAGGAATTGCAGAAGAGCGACCTGAACTGATAACAGGCAATGAGGATGTTTGTGATATACTGATGCTGGCACTCAAGCTTGAGAAGGGTGCACTCGATTTCTACTCGAAAGCGCAAGAAAAGGTCAGAGACAAAAAAGCAGTGCAGACGTTTCAGAAACTCGCGGGCTGGGAAGAGAAGCATATAGAGAAGATATATGTGCTGTATAGCAAGTTGATGGGTGAGCCTAAGTTACCCCCGCTCGAGCGGTTGAAGGCGGAGTTGAGCAGCACCTATATGGAAGGAGGTATGAAGATCAACGAGGAGTTAATAAAGATAGGAGAACGGGTGGGATTCGTAGATGACTTTGAGGCTCTCGAGATAGCTTTGGAGAAAGAGTATATGTCATACGACTTCTACAAAAGAGTTGCGGGATTAGTTGGCGATAGTGAAGCCCGAAACATGCTTCATGAGCTCGCAGGGGAAGAGCGAAAACACATCAATGCCCTACTCCAGCAGATAGAAGAACCAGAAGGGGGACGTCAAGAATGATCTTCAAAAGAATAAAGTCCGAGGGTTTGGCTCAGAATTCCTATTTTATATGTTCGGAGGACGAGGCGGTCGTAATTGATCCCCGAAGAGATTGTGAGGTTTACATTGACTTAGCTAAGCGAGAAGAAGTTAAAATCAAGTACATATTTGAAACACATCGTAATGAAGACTACGTTATTGGGTCTATAGAGCTGTCCAACCTCACCCGTGCTGAGATCTTCCACGGTCCGGGCTTGAACTGGGGATATGGCACTATTCTTCATAATGGCAATGTATCTCACATTGGGAACTTGAAACTCACTGCATTACACACCCCAGGGCATACGGGTGAGAGCATGTCCTACGTCTTAGCAGAGAGCGAAGAACCTGTGCTGGTCTTCACAGGAGATGCACTTTTTGTTGGTGATGTGGGCAGAATAGACATTTATGGCCCTGAGGAAGCGCCAAGGTTAGCGGGAGCGCTCTACGACAGCATCTTTAACAAAATACTTACCCTCGGTGACGGCGTTATCCTCTGCCCTGCACATGGTGCCGGCTCGGTCTGCGGTGGGAAGATCAGTGCTAGGGATGAGAGCACGATAGGCATAGAGCGAGCCCAAAACCCCGTGCTTCAACTGAGTAAGGAAGATTTCATCGAGCACAAAGTCAGCGAGCACCATGAACGCCCCCCTTATTTTCGTCAGATGGAGAAATACAATCTTGAAGGACCGCCTTTGTTAGGGAGATTACCGATCCCCCCTCCTCTAACACCTGAAATGTTTAAGGAGGAAATGGAGCGTGGAGCGGTGGTTGTGGACGCCAGAACACCGCCTGCCTTTGGTGGTGCCCATATTAAGGGTTCTTACAGCATCTGGCTTGAGGGTTTACCTGCATACGCCGGCTGGGTCCTGACTTATGAAAAGCCGATTCTGCTGGTGCTTGAGTGCCGTGACCACTTGGATAAAGCAGTCCGCTATCTCGTACGGCTCGGCTACGACAATATAGTAGGATATCTGAGGGGTGGAATCGAAGCCTGGTATGACTCTGGCTTTAGGATTGAGTATATGGGACTCTCGAGTGTGCACAACCTCAAACAGCGGCTTGACAGTGGCGAGGATGTCCTGGTACTCGATGTACGGGATGAGAACGAGTGGAAAGAAGGGCATATTAAGGGCGCTCTGCATATTTATGCCGGGCAACTCGAGAGCAGGCTGAGGGAGATACCTCGTGACCGCTCCATCACCATCGTCTGCAATGTGGGTCATCGTGCGAGTCTGGCTGCGAGCATCCTTCTTAGAGCGGGCTATCCAAATGTATGCTGTGACGTTCTTGGTAGTATGACTGCATGGCGTGTCAGCAATTTCCCAATGACAAAGGAATAAGAAATGAAGGTTCTTCAGTTTTTGAGTGGCTACTCAACCAATAATGCCTTCTTCATAACCTTTCAGCGTTTCTTCCCAATATTCTTTCGCTGTCTGTTCTGGGTCATCATTAAACTTTTCAATCCAACGGTCTAATTCTCCATTTTCTGCGGGCATTTTCTTCCTTACCTCTGGCAGGTACGTGCGGATGACGTCCTTAGTCTTCTTAGTCTCCCAGAACACCGGATACTGATTTGCTTTACGGTCATATTCTACAATTTTTTGCATGAGCCCTCGACAATGTTCATAAAGGTTGAGGTTAATACTTCTACCCCTACGCAGGAGCGTCTCCACCGTTTTCTCTGTCCAACCCCTGTGAAACCTGCATACCCCCATCTCCTCTGAGTACAGCTCCTTTATTGCACGTTCAGCACAACTCTTACCCAGCTCTCTCGGTGGCAGTGAATTTATAGTGTAGTTAGTGAGGTATTTTCCCTGAATGGGCATAGGCACGAAAGCTCCGGGCACCCAATATTGTATGGGTGACATGCACCCGATTTTTCCATAAGGGATATATAGCGTGCTATCAACAAACGTATTGCCAAAACTCTTTACTCGCTCTGCGAATTGCTTGTCAAGCTCTTTCGCTGCAACTCTAACGCCCATAGCTAAGATAGCTCCAATACCCTCACCGTAGGCAACGAGTTCAGCAAGTTTTATTACCGCTTTTGCATTTCCATGCGAGAATTCTATCTTATAATTTCGTGGGGCAAACTCGACATCAGCCTCCAGTCCAAGTTCCTCTTTTCTGAGCAGGCCTTTATGGATACATTCCAAAATCCATGAACTCACATTACCAAACTCGATGGCATCAAACCCCATTACTTCTACTTCTTTCACCGCCTTCTCGGCATCTCGTTGGTCAAAGATACCCGAGTTCGGACCCAGAGCCTCGTATGGCTCGTAGTCCTTCTTGTGTTCGTGGTAGATCTTTTTGCAGGTCAAAGGACATG
>QBUN01000423.1:8095-23572 GCA_013180565.1 Candidatus Methanophaga sp. GoMg3.2
ATAGGGCTCAACCTCAAAGCTTTTGTACCGGTCACGGTGGCACAGTAACGCAAAATTGATGGGTCCTATTGCTTTCTCAATGGGCAGTTTCTCGATTCTTAGGTGGTGTTCTGCAGCGTTCAAATATGCCGCCCTGCATTCTTGATTGGTTGTGATTTTGACTTCACCTCCTCTACTAATGTGATAGAGTACTCTGTTCTGGTTTTGATATTGCATTATTTAAAGTTTACTATATTCCTATGGAACAGATTTTTCACCTTGCTGAAGACATTTGGAATGAAAAAGCAATAGAAGAAATGGTTAGCCGCAGTACTGAAAAAACAACTTTTGAAAGAGTATCAGAGGTGATATCCTAATAGCTTTTATAAACATGAAGTGATACTATTATATAAGGATATAAATGGGGGTAACAACTCGCACCCATATAGAACTATGTACCAAAGAGATGAAAAGGAGGGGAAGGTTGAATATGAAATTAACGAGTCCGGAATTTGAAAATGGTAATAATATTCCCCGGAAATTCACCTGTGAAGGGGATGATTTCAACCCTACACTCATTATTGAGGATATTCCCGCGGGGACTAAAAGCCTGGCTCTCATAGTTGATGATCCGGATGCACCTATGGGGACCTGGGTCCATTGGGTTTCATTTAATATTCCTGTTGTTTCTCGGATTGACGAAGACAGCATTCCCGGAAAGCAAGGGCTAAATGATTTTGGCAGGAAAGATTATGGAGGGCCTTGTCCTCCATCAGGTACTCACCGTTACTTCTTTAAACTATACGCCCTGGACACAGTGCTTAACTTAAACGAAGGGATTAACAAGGAAGCCTTAGAAGAAGCTATGGAAGGTCATATATTGGATAAAGCAGAATTGATCGGGTTGTATAAAAAAGGTTCGAGTTTTTGAAAAGGATTTAAGGGCGTTATGTTTGAAGATAGAGAAGATGCAGGCGAAAAGCTTGCCAGAGCATTAAAGAGATACAAAGACAGAGATGTTCTCGTTTTGGCTATTCCAAGAGGCGGTGTGGAAGTAGGATACCAAGTTGCAAAATCTCTAGCTGCAAGTTTTTCGCTGTTAGTAACAAGGAAATTGCCGTTCCCGGATAATCCAGAGGCGGGATTTGGAGCGATTGCAGAAGATGGAAGTACATTCATTTTTAAGGATGCTGAGCGGTGGCTTCCGAGAGAAACAATTGTTGAAATTATGAAAGAGCAGAAACAAGAGATTAAGAGGAGAATAGCGAAGTTGAGAAAAGGTAGACCCTTACCAGAAATTGAGGGCAAAATGGTCGTATTAGTGGATGACGGTATTGCCATGGGTTCCACAATGCGTGCTGCTATTATGCTTTGCAAAAATAAAAAAGCAATGAAAATCATCGTGGCTGTACCAGTCTCAGGAGAAGATGTTGCAGAAGAGATAGGAGAGATGGTTGATGAAATAGTAGTCCTGGAGAAACCCGTATTCTTTCGCGCTGTAGCACAAGCATACAGGAATTGGTACGATGTATCCGATCAGGAAGTAATTGAGATGATGAAAAAAGAGGCGATATAAAGGAGGGTGATGAGAAAAAAATGCCAGCAGTAGTAGATTTGGAGAAGTGCGATGGATGTCTGGGTAGGAAGGAAAAGGGAACGAGCGCATGTGTAGAAGAGTGTCCGGTAGAGTGCATAAGTTTGGCTGAAGAGAATGACCCGGGCAGTGCACCACATGGACGAGAACAGCATGCGGTAATAAATGAAGAGGAGTGTACCGATTGTGAGGTTTGCATAGATGTATGTGAACAAGAGGCTCTAAGTATGAAAGAGGAGTGAAGAAGGAGGACATCCGCGTCTCGGTCACCGGCGATGTCCTTTCCATAGAGGGCGAGCGGAAAGCGGAAGAGGAGGTCAATGATGAGGGCTACTGCTACTGCGAACGATCCTATGGCAGATTCTACCCTGAGATCTCTCTGCCAGCAGGTGTTCAGAAATAGAATAATGAGGTATAGAGAAATGGCTATTTTAAGTGAAGAAGTGAGACAAAAGGTTGAAGATGGCCTTAAAGGCTTAAAAGAAGGGTTAAAATTGGTTGTCTTCACCCAGGAGTTTGAATGCCCAAGCTGTGGCGACAACAGGATGCTGATGGATGAGCTATCTGCAATCTCAGATAAAGTGGATATAGAGGTCCTGGATTTTGTTGGAGATAAGGAGAAGGGGGAGTATTACAAGGTTGACAAGATACCAGCAACGGTAGTCGAAGGAAAGGAAGATTATGGAATAAGATTTTATGGTATACCAGGGGGATACGAATTTGCATCGCTTATCCATGCCATAAAGATGGTTTCTTCCAAGAGTTCTGCTCTTTCGACAGAAGCAAAAGAGCAACTGAAAACATTGTCAAAACCCGTCCACATACAGGTTTTCGTCACTCTTACCTGCCCTTATTGTCCAACGGCGGTTCAAATGGCGCATGAGATGGCATTGGAAAGCCCATTAATCACTTCAGATATGGTAGAAGCGACAGAATTCCCATATTTAAACCATAAGTATAATGTCGCTGCCGTACCAAAGGTTGTGATAAATGAAACGATAGAATTTGAAGGAGCAGTGCCCGAATCGGATTATTTAAAGCACGTTATGAGGACAGGAAGGTGAGGGAGAAATAAAATGGAGTTCATAATACCTGAAGAGATTAAAGAGATGCCAGTGGAAGAGGATAAACTCTATGACTTAATTATTATTGGAGCAGGTCCGGCGGGGATGACGGCTGCGGTTTATGCTGCCCGGAAGAAACTTGATACTTTAGTTATAAGTAAGAATGTGGGAGGGCAGACACTACTCGCTTCGGCTGTAGAGACCTATATGGGGTACCAATTTATAACAGGGCAGGAGTTGATGCGTAAATTTGAGGAGCAGGTCAGACAGTTTCCCATTCCTTTATTGATAGGCGAAGAGGTCAAAAAACTCAGTGTGCAAGATAAACTTTTCGCGGTACTGACTTCTAATGGTAAAAACTTCAAGGGTAAAACGGTAATTATTGCATCCGGTAGACGTGCAAGGTCCCTGAAGGTGCCACGTGAGAAAGAATTGATAGGCAGAGGCGTAAGTTATTGTGCTACATGTGATGCACCTCTTTTCGCTGGAATGGATGTAGCGGTAATCGGTAGTGGTAATCCTGCTATTACTGCTGTAAACGACCTTACCAAATATGCCAGAAAAATTCACAGTATAGTTCGTGCTTCTGTAAAGGCAGACCCGATATTAGTAGAGAAGGCAGAGAGATCTGGTAAAGTTGAATTCTTATCGGGCTATGCGGTCAAGGAGATAACGGGGGAGGATAAAGTAGAAAGGATTGTTATCAAGAGTATAAAGGGCAATGAGGAAGTTGTTCTCGATGTTGGCGGTGTTTTTATAGATATTGGAGCTATCCCCAATGTTGAATTCGCAAAGGATGTGGTGAAAGTTAACGAGTTAAAAGAAATAGAAGTAGACTGTGACTGTAAAACAAGCGTTGCGGGAATATTTGCGGCTGGCGACGTAACTAATGCACCGGAGAAACAAATTATCGTGGCTGCGGGAGAAGGAGCAAAAGCAACTCTAAGTGCGTATCATTATTTAATAGAATCCTAAAAAAGAAAAAAATCGAAACTTTTTTATACCCTAAAACTTATGTAGTAAATTGAGGTGCTCCTCATATGGTATTTACACCACCACAAAATAACGCGGAGAAAATCCCTTTTACGGATGGCTGCCCCTATTTTGGGATGGACCCATCGGGGCAACCTAAATGCGAAGCAGACGATATTATGGAGGCATACTTACCGGGAATGTATCCTGCGAGCGTATGTCTAAGCTCTGCTGAAAATTGGATTGACTGCGTATATTTTAAAAGGGCAAAACTCCTGTAATCCTATAAAGGAAAGAGGTAATAAAAAAGATGAAGATATGTGTAACTGCAGCGGCGGGAGATCTGGATGCACGAGTACACTGGGAATTTGGAAGGAGCAAATACTTCGTGATTGTAGACCCTGATACAATGGCGTTTGAAGCAGTACCAAACAAAAACATCATTGATGAGACAGGGCGAGCTTTCTGTATCGGACATCCGGAAATGCTTCTGAATAAAGAGGTGGATTTGGTTATCTCCGGAAACATAGGGCCAAATATATTCCATATGCTTCATGGGGCGGGCGTGGATATTGCGACTGTCACGGCAGGCACGGTGAAAGAAGCAATTGAGCTGTATAAAAGCGGTGGCTTGAGTATAATTGGAGCTACGATGCCGAGGCGTGTAAAAGAAGAGATTTCAATGCTTGATACACGAGCAAAAAGTCTGAGGCAAGAATTAGAGCAGATAGAGAAGAGATTGGGAGAGCTCAGGAAGTAACTCCGTTCATTCATTCTTTTATTCTTCAATTATGGCAAACACGATCTATCACTTTAGTTTGATCACGATTTCCGCTAACAAAACGCCGATGGCTATTAAAAGAACAACAAATAAAAGCGCGGGCGGAAAAACAGAAGTTTTAAATAAAGGTAAAGAAGTATGTTGTCATAAAAGCAGCAAAAAAAGAAGGATGGAAAAACTATGAAAGTCTTAATCGTTTACTATTCGCTGTATGGGCATGTCCACCGTATGGCAGAAGCTGTTGCAGAAGGCGCCAAGGACGTGGAAGGAGCAGAGGTAGAAATGCGCCGCGTACCAGAGACGCTACCGAAAGAGGTAATCGAGATGATGGGTGCAATAGACGCGCAGAAAGCGATTGCGCATGTCCCGATATGTACGCTGAGTGAGTTAGCATCCGCAGATGCAGTTATTTTTGGCACACCAACGCGGTTTGGGAATATGTGCGGACAGATGCGCCAGTTCCTTGACGCTACCGGCAGACTTTGGAAAGACAGAGCTCTCGTCGGTAATATAGGGAGTGTATTTACGAGCTCTGCTACACAGCATGGAGGTCAGGAATCAACCATCCTTAGTTTTCACATTACGCTCATCCATCATGGAATGATCATTGTGGGTCTACCCTACACCTTTGAAGGTCAGGAGCGAAACGATGAGATTACTGGCGGGTCCCCCTATGGCTCATCAACAATTGCTGGTAACACTGGGGAGCGCATGCCGAGCGAGAATGAGTTAGCGGCAGCACGGTTTCAGGGTAAATATGTCGCGATGTTAGCTTCTACGCTTGCACAACATCGGAGGGAGATAATTGATGCCGTATGCGAGTAAGCCCAAAATGGCTGAATTGTCTTCGGCAACTTCGCCTGAAAATGTGTTGCGGTTCGCTTCACAGGAGGAATGAAATGGGCGGTGTGATATAAAATGGCAGTCCCTGCTCTTTGGCCATACCATGCGGTTCTAATGATAACAGGATTATTATTACTGTCTACTGGTATGCTTATCGCGCGTTACATGAAAAATCGGCACTGGTGGCTGCGAGCACATAAAATGATGGGGATATCGGGAGCGATATTTGTCATATCGGGACTTGTAATGGCAATTTATATGGTCTCTTTATCCACAGGTGTTCATTTTAGAGTGCCTCATGCCTATCTGGGCTCGATCATATTTATCTTTGTTCTTATGACCCCAATATGGGGATATGCGCAGTTTAAATCTGTGAGTGAAGCGGTAAAAATACGCATTATCCATCGCTGGTCTGGACGTATTACTTTAGCTTTGATATTCATCAATATAATATCCGGGCTTTCGCTGGAGGGTATAATATGATTGGTGAATAAAGAAGAAAAAAAGGGGTAAAATGGAGATACCATGAACGAGTATGACGTTATCCTAATCGGCTCTGGTGCGGGTATGATTATTGTAGAGGGAGCATTGTCGCAAGGTTTAAAAGTTGCCCTGGTGGATAGAGGACTTTTGGGCGGCACCTGTCTGAATGTGGGATGTATACCATCGAAGATGCTGATATATCCGGCAGACAGAATAGCAGAAATACAGGAAGCCATGATGGAAGAAGAAAGTTTTGCCAAGGCGATAGTGGAAAAGAATACCTGGAAAATAGTGGGCTTTCATATTATCGGTCCTTACGCGCCTATACTCCTTCAGGAAGTTATTACCGTGATGGCACATGAAGAAGGACCTATTTTCCATTGATAAAGGCATGCATATACATCCTGCTCTGCCTGAAGTGGTTCTGGCGACATTCCGAAACCTTGAGGAGCCTTTATAAATACGAAGCAGGAATAGTTAGATATGGCAGAGGAAAAGGATAAAAAAAACTTACTAAAGATATCAGGATATTCAAGTACGGCGATAGAATACATACTTAGGAAGGTGAATGTAGGAAAGATAGAGGACCCTGATGCTCACGCTGTTTATACCGGTCCGTGTGGAGACTCAATGGAGATTTTCCTGAAGATTGAGCCGGAGTCAAAAGAGATAAAGGAGGCGAAGTTTCTTGCAGTAGGGTGCGCAGGCGCTCTTGCCTGCGGATCTGCTCTGACAGTGATGATAAAAGGAAAGACGATAGAGCAAGCGGAGAAAATAGATGAGGAGGATGTAATGAATTGGCTTGGTGGTATTCCAATACAGAAGATTTATTGCGCTTGTTTAGCAAAAAGGACGTTGAAGTATGCGATTAAGGAATATAGAAATAAACAAAACTAAAAGAATGAAGTGGGTACTACGTTTAGCTGCGTGTTTCGGTTCGCTATGCTCACCTAAATACCTTTGACACATCGAAGCAATTGGATGGAGGCAAAAAAGATGAAAAAATCTGATTGGATATGGACATCAGATAACTTATTTCCCAGAGCCAGAGAAAGAGGAACTGGCTGCTGTAGTCAAATTCATGCCACATGGTGAACCATCACCCTTCCGAGAGCTTGCATTATTCGAGGCAATTTCCAGTCGGCACACCAACCGCAAAGTCTACGAAGAGCTTGGCTACTGGATAGGGCAGGGTGTTTTTGGCACTCCGTGGCTGATGTCCAAGATGGCGCAGTTTGCCGTCACGTACATGAACATGAGCAAAGGGCAAGCGAAGAAAGATTCCGAAGTGCTCATGAGTGCGCCGATTCTAGCGGCTATTAGCTCAGAAGTGAACGATAGGTTCTGGTGTAGGAAAAATGAAGATTTTATCGTATGCATTGGAAAGATGGAAGGGAAAATATTCGGACGGGGGATGTCCTCGTTGTCACGAAAACTCTTAAGATAGGGACCGGGGTGAAATGAGAAAAGAAAAGGTGATATCTATGGTTATGCTAGCGATTTTAATATCGACTATCTTAAGTAGTTGTCTCATCGAAGACGAAAAAGAGCAAGAAAATGGAAGAGAAATAACGATTGATACGATAGGAGAATTCACATTCAATCATGAGGCTATTGAAACGGCAAGAAAGGATATTTTTAGGGAAGGGCATTTCTCGATTTTTGATATATTGGTCTATTTAGATAGTAACAGCGATATTGATCTGGAATACCACTTTGATGAAACGATGAATACTCATGTAATTGATTCGATCAATGGGAAAGGAAACTGGTGGTACATGGCTTATTATGATGGCGGATGGCCAGAAAATAATGTTTTCAGAATGGATCACTACACATACAAGGATAAGATGTACATACGCATCTTGGAAGAAGATAAGCCTACAATTGATAGGATATACGAAGTGTTCAGAGAAGAGATACAGCGAAAAGAGAAGAATGGAGGGAAAATCGTAATACCCACGGTTATCATTAGGGGACCAAAAACAGATTTACGATTTACTGATGTCACGGTTACGCCACACAACTTGAGAAACGATACGTTTCAAGACGGCGTAATAACGGCAATAGATGTAATACTCTCATTAGGTGACGACCAAAAGCTTTCGTACGATCTGCAATGGTTTGATTCGATCGGTTCAGCGGGCGTTGTGCGAAGCTATTGGGTCAGTAGAATCAATGGGGATGTGATGCATGATCGTTGTGGTTTTGTGTATGAAGCGGGCTCATTGAGCTATCAAGGATTCCGAGGCAACCATATACACATCCCCTCTGACTTCCGAGCGATCAATTCACCGGAGTATGAAGAATGGTTCTGGATCTGTATATAAGAACAAACGACACGTTATAGGCACTGACATTTTAGTCTGTGTTGTTCTGATTATGTCCTCCTTGTTTATCTGCAATCTTCTCGGTTACCAGCTTCATCAAGTCTTCCACAGATTTGGCTTTATTAAAAAGATTAAGGAAGCAGGAAAAGGGTAAAGAGAGATAACCTATCCTTACTTCACTCCTTGATGCCAGTAAATAATCCGTATCCTATCGTTCCTTTTTCCAGTTCCTCAAAAACCATATTTACGAGTCTTTTAACCTTTTCTGGCGTTATTCCCATACTCATTTCCAAATCACAATCGCAGACCTTTTTCATGAGCTCCCAACCGTATAACAGTTTGTCCACTCTCTCAATAAGCTCGCGGATTGCATAACTATGAGCCTCATAGAGGACGTCATTGAACCCTCCTTCACGGAGAATCTTCAGATAAACGCATGAACTGAGATGTAGGTAATGTTATCAACGAACTCTCCAAGTCGCGGGAATGACATGTTACAGGAAGGACAGGTCGCTTTTCCTGCTTTCCCCTGCACTGTTCCAGCAAAGACCGATGAAAACCGCGCATAACTAAATACGGGTACGAGTTAATATAAAGTTTGCCATTTAAGTAAGGTTAGATACTGTAACTTTAATAGAGAAAAGATGAAAGACATCGCCGTGGAACCACATATCGCAGAAATTTCGATGCCTGAGAACCTCCGGGTCGGATTGTTCGTAGCCGAGCAGAGGAAGAGATGCAGTAAAATAGGCTGTAATGCAGAATTCTACGGTTTTGGCTTCGGTCAGTCTCCATTCCATGTGCCACCACCACTTCAGCGCTCGCTGGGAGAACATGCAGGGATGGGTCACTATTCCGCAGCAGAAGGGATCGAAGAACTGCGGGAGGCTATTGCAGGGTTCAACAAAAGACATTTCGCGCTGGATGTTGACCCTTCACGGATCGTGGTTGGGCACGGCACAAAGGGGCTGATGTACACACTATTCTCCATCATCGGCGGTTCGGTGGTCATTCCATCTCCTGCTTGGATCGGCTATGCTCCACAACTTACACTTCAGGGAAAGAAGTATCACCTCTTCTTCATGAAGCCCGAGAATAACTACAAAATATATCCCCCTGATCTGGACGACTTCCTCCACGAACTGCCGGAAGAGCAGCATCTGCTGATCCTGAACAACCCTCACAACCCCACAGGTGCAGTATATTCAAAAGAGGAGCTGGAAGGGATCGCAGAGGTATGTAGGAGGCACGACACACTTGTTCTTGCAGATGAGATCTATGCGTTAACTACCTATCAATTTGAGAACTTCACCAGCATGGGGATGCTATATCCCGAAGGGACCTTCATCACCAATGGGCTCTCCAAGGACCGGTCTGCCGGAGGGTACCGTCTCGGCTCCTGTATCATGCCAGAAAACTGTTCCGAAAAGCTCAAAGACGATTTTACGAAGGTTGCAGCTACGGTCTACACCAATATCTCAACCCCGACCCAGAATGCTGCCATCACCGCGTATGAACCCAACGAGGAGATCGAGGACTACTTCAAAACCACCCGGGAGATTCACCAAATCATGGGCACCTTCGTATCCCGTGCATTCAATGCCATCAATGGGATAAAGACCACAAAACCAGAGGGCGCTTTCTATTTCCTCGCAGATTTCAACCACATTTCAGAGGACCTGAAACGAAAAGGGGTGAGCACCTCCAACGATCTCGCAAAATCTCTCATCTCCCACCCCCATCACATCACCACCATTTCCGGTGATGCCATCATGGTCCACCAAGACGACTTTGCTGCCAGGATCGCTTTCGTTGATTACAATGGAAGAGCGGCATTTGAGAAGTTCAAAGAGAAGCCGCCCAAAACCACATCAGAGGAGGAAACATTCGTCATGGAGAATGCGCCCAGGATGGTCGCCGGCGTTGAGGCGCTGAGTATGTATGTGGAAGTGCTAAAAAGGAGGTGAAGATTATCATCTGCTTTCCTTTTGCGCCTCTTCGTAAAGCTTCCTCAAGTTCGTGGGAATCGGGTGTTCTTTTAGAAGGTTTGCAAAATACAGCAAATTATTTACCATGTATCTAACGGTCTTGTTCGTATATAGATGCTTATCTCCCCCTGCTTCGATATAGCTCGGACCGGGACCGGCATCACCGACCCAGTAGGTATCAACATTGGGCGGAATTGTACAACCCAGATGCGACAGGTTAAAAAGCGTATTTGCGGCAACGTCGTGGGCACCATCTTCGTTACCCGTAATAACAACTCCCCCAACTTTACCGTACAACGGAAATTGTCCTGTCTCCGGGTCTGATTCATCATAAGTACCGTCTAATCGTTCGAGGACCATTTGTGCCACTGCGGATCTTACTCCAAACCATATTGGGGAGCCTATTATCAGTATATCACATGCCTTTATCTTCTTCAAGATTTCAGGCCACTCATCGCCTTCTCCCTCATCCGAGGAAACACCGAAACGGACATTGTGGTCAACCACCCGGATAACCTCTGTTTCCACTCCCTGTTCATGGAATAGCGTAACTGCTTTGTCTATCAGTGCTCGAGTATTTGATGTCTCTGGCGATCTCTTCAAGGTACAATTTAGTATTACTGCTTTTAGGTTCATGTGAGAATGTATGACATACGATCATATATACTTTCTCATTCCGGATTTACCTTTAAACCTAAAGTACTTTAGCCTGAGTAAGATTAACACTGATTAACGCAGACAAGAAAGAATAATTTTTGATGATCGGACGCAGATGAACGCAGATAATCAGGATTTTAAATATTTTGATGGTTTAGTTGACGGAGGAGATTATTAGAATCTTCTATCGAGTTTATAATAAACTGGGTTATAAAATGGTTTTCTGGAAAAGGTTTTTGAGAATGCAATGATGATAGAACTTAATTTTGGCACTAAACCGGAAGTTAAACGTAAGGCATTTGATAATTTGAGGAAATAGTTTTCTGCGTAAATCTGTGTAAATCTGCGTCCTAAATAGGTAGAACTTATACGTTATATACAATAAAAAACTCTTTCAAACTCTACGTTTCACAAGTTCCAAAAGCGAAAACCACCCCTTAGGATCGGTAAACCACTGCTCGACTGACAAACCCGCTTCAGAAAACATTTTTATTGCGCTCTCTTTGCTGAACTTACGGCAAATCTCAGTGTGGATGGTCTCACCTTCTTCGAACGGTATCGATAGATTCAAATCCTTTATCTCCACCGATGTCCTCTGGTTTGCCTGCAAGTGTATCTCCACTTGCTCTTTCTCTTCGTTATAGAATGCAACATGGTCAAAGACGGATACGTCAAAATCCGCATTCAATTCTCGGTTAATCACATGCAAAACATTCTTATTAAATTCACTGGTAACGCCTTGCGAGTCATTATAAGCTGCCTCCAGAACAGTTTTTTGCTTTATCATATCAAGACCAATCAGAAAACGATCTCCAGGCTTCATCGAATTCGCAACCGTACGGAGAAAAATTTGACTTGCCTCTTCACTAAAGTTCCCAATAGAACTACCGAGAAAAATGATCAATCTGGAGAAGTCGCTGGGTATTACATTCATGTGTCGAGTGTAATCAGCAATGATGCCCAGTACCTTCAACTTCTGGTATTTATTAATCAAATCCACTGACGCGGCTACAAGTGTGGACTCACTGACATCTACCGGAACATATCGCATATTTTCCCCCTGCGGTTCATTCGCAGCATCTATGAGTTTGCATATCTTCCAGTTCGCTCCGGAACCCAGTTCGACCAGATCGCCACTTTCAAACGGCTCCATAAATACGGCACTCGCATCTTCTAGGATGGAAAGCTCAGTGCAAGTCTGGTAGTATTCGGGAAGTTTGCATATCTGTTTGTACAGAAATGAGCCGCGCTCATCATAAAAATATTTACTGGGTATAAATTTCTGATCGGCCGTTAAACCGGTAAAAATATCTTTGCTCATTTCATTGCTAAACGAATCAGTTAAATAATTGCGGATCTCAAGTCTTGGGCTTTTGAACGATTGCTGATTTTCCATTGTTACTTTCCTATTTTTTTCATTTTTTTGTGCACATCACACAATAACGCTTTATAAACTGGGAACCCGGAAATCGGGTCGTACTGCTGCAGATCTGTCAACTCGTTGATATTGCCTTCCTGCCACGCTTTCGGTCCCACGTGACAACCACCACCCATGTTTGCCTCCACTGCGCCCTTTACGATGCTATCCGTAACGATAGCGCGCAGAGTAATCTGCCCCCGGGACGTCTTGATGTGGACGAGATCACCATTTTTAATGCCTCGTGCTCGGGCATCGCTTACGTTTATTGTAACTGTCGGCTCCGGGCGCTCTTTCAGCAGGCTTTCAATGCCATGATGCTGTGCATGAAAATCGGTGGTCACCCGCGCGCCGGAATTAAATACCAGCGGGAACTTCTTTGCCTTCTCCGGTTGCGAAAGTGGGCTCTCCTGCGGCTCTGTATAAACAGGCAGCGGGTCATATCCATGTTCTTCAAGAATGGTCGAGGCAATCTCAAACTTACCGGAAGGGGTGTCAAAGCCAGGTTTACCGTCTGGTCGCAGCAGTCCTTTTTCCCATTTTCTGTATTGCATCTTTACGGTTTGCGACTGTACTGTACCCCCTGCTTTATGTACATTTTCAAGCGTAAATCCCGAGCCTTTTAGCACGTGGCGTAACAATTCCTCCTCATTTTGTGGATAAAGATGACCGTATCCCAGACGGTCTGCAAGTTCAGCCAGGATAAAGAAATCATTGCGGGCTTCTCCAAGGGGTTCAATTGCCCTCTCCCGGATGCGAAAAATCGAACCATAGGTCATATACGATTCAATCTCGTACATGGTTGTTGCAGGTAACACAATATCCGCATACGCGGCATCTGCGGTTAGATGGCGGTCAATGCAGACTAAAAAATCCAGAGCGTTAAGCGTCTTCCGCCAGATTGCTGGTTGTGGCCAGGACGTTATAATAGAGCCTCCCAGGATAATCAGAGAACGAATCTTGTACGGCTTTCCTTTCAAGACCGAATCGGGCAATACGATAGCATGAGATTCTCCTCGGTATTCACTGTAAATAGGGAATTTGTCCCGTCCCAATGCCTTCCGCATATCAGGATTTGCTATATGCCCTGATCGGTTCAAAGGAAAATGATTTTGTCGCATGGTAAAGCAACGTCCTCCGGGAACATCCAGTTGCCCTGCAAGCGCCCAGAGTACAAATATTGCCCGAATCGCCTGCACGCCATTTCCATTATATTCAAGGCCGCTGTACATAGCTGGAGCAGCACCCTTGGCAGTGGCGATCCGCCTTGCTAAAGCGACTATGGCCCCTGCTGGGACTCCAGTAATCTGCTCCACCACTTCCGGTCTAAAATGATCAAGGACATATCGTGCGAACTCTTCAAAACCACGGGTCCAATCCCTGGCGAAAGATTTGCCATAGAGTCCTTCTTCAATCAATATGTTGCACATCCCAAGCGCGAGAGCACCATCTGTGCCCGGACGTATAGGAATCCATTCTGCATCTGTGAGGGCGACAGTCATCGTGCGGCGAGGATCAATGACAACTATCTTGGCTCCTCTTTTATGCGCTTCCATGATTTTTTTGAGATTTATGGGCGGGCAATCGGTGGCTGGATTGGTGCCCCAAACCACGATGAGGTCACTATTCTCGAAATCAGAAAACATATTTATCTGCATCCCTCCCATCGTGACATGCGGCGCTATCATTGCAAAAGCGACGTAGCACAGCGCGCCGACTCCCAGCGTGTTGGGAGAGCCAAAAGGGAACAGAACGCTGGATGCCGAAGAAACCGCCACGCCTTCTGGCTGATATACATCGCACATGGAAAGCTCAAAGCTTCCAGAGCCGGTATATATAGATGTCGCTTCAGGTCCATACTTTGCCTTTATCTCGGACAGTTTAGTTACTATAATGTCGTAAGCATCATCCCACGAAATTCGTTCAAAATCATAGGTGCCTTTTTCACCATTTCGGCGCAAAGGATATAGTACACGGTCTTTTGAATAGACAATTTCAGCGGAATGCTCTCCCAGTTTGCAAATCACGCCTAATTCTGCACTTTCGTCCGGTCGCACATTTGCGATTCTTCCTCGGTCGTCATAAAGCACCACAACCCCACATCCCGCAGGGCATATACCGCATAACGCGCGACATTCTCGCGCAGTCAAATCGTCCGATTTTTTTTTTAGGCCCATTTAAACCCCCTACGAAGCAAGGATATAGCGTTCTCTGGTAGTAAGTATTGGTAGTATAGTCATTGGATACAGATAAATAAGGCTCTTTTCTTTTTAATCAAGAGATATTCACCGGCTTGCTCGTCCCTTTGTTCGCTCGCTCGCTGGCTGGATACGTCTACACAGCGTGGTTTTGAGGAAATGAACCATGCTCTCAAAGCGCGGGCGGAAGAAGCACATGTGCGATGAGAAAAAAGTTTTAAAAGCATTACCAAAGAAACATTATACTGGTAGAAAATGCTAGAAGATAGCCCCAGAGAAATTGAGGATGTCAGAAAGGAATGGGATGAACTATCCAAGAGGTATGATGTGTATTTCACCACATTTGAGGGTAAGTTAGACCGGTATTTGAAATGGCGAGTGATAACGGAATGCCTTCCTGAGAATAGGACTGCGAGAATCTTAGATGCCGGCGGGGGAACAGGTATAGTGACCCTGCCGTTGGCAAAGATGGGTTACAGAGTAACACTCTGTGACTTGTCACCAGGGCAATTAGGAGTGGCAGAGGATAAATTACGAAAACAAGGGTTATTAGAAAAGGTAGAACTCAAAGAGGCAGACATTGTCGCTCTCCCATTTCCTGATGAATCCTTTGATCTTGTACTTTGTGTAAGAGGTCCTATTTCTCTTGCGGCCGATTCATTAAAAGCAGCCGGGGAACTTACCCGGGTAATGAAAAGAGGAGGGAGAATCTGCGCAGATGTTTCGAGTCGTTACTGGGCTGCAATGCATGAGTCTGGTAAAAATCCAGAGAAGGGACTTAAATTAATCAAATTCGAGTTGAATCATGCACATGGAGCTCACGGTTTGGGAAGGGTATTTAGCCCCAAAGAGCTTAGAGAGCTATTTGAGAGTAATGGCATACGGGTCATGGGAATCTACGGCGATTTTGTATATTCTCTTCCTGAAGAGATGCTAAAAGCAACGAACTGGGAAGAGAGATTATACGCTCAAGTTACTGATATAATTGACCGTTTTAGCAAGGAGCCATCAATCACCGGGCTAGGAAGCGAACTAATATTGGTAGGTGAGAAGATATGAAATGATATCTCTAAAGATATTGAAGCCTTTTAAGAGGTAAATGTATGACAGAAGAACGCAAGAAGGCGGAACTAAAGATTTCCGGAATGACATGCGCGATGTGCGCTACAAC
>QBUN01000423.1:24193-33604 GCA_013180565.1 Candidatus Methanophaga sp. GoMg3.2
AATGGGTATAGGAGTTGCATTTGTATCAAGCCTTCTGGCTACTTCCGGTATACTTACAGAAGAATTTCTGTTTTACGATACTGCGCTTATTCTCGCATCGTTTCTCACCATAGGCCGGTACATGGAGGCAAGAGCAAAAGGAAGAACATCAGAAGCGATAAAAAAATTAGTCGGCTTGCAGCCAAAAACTGCAACTGTTATTCATGATAATCGTGAGATAAAGATACCGATAGAGGACGTTCAAATAGATGATATTGTGGTGGTCAAACCGGGAGATAAAATCCCGGTAGACGGTGAAGTAGTTGGTGGAGCGAGCTACGTAGATGAGTCAATGATCTCTGGAGAGCCGATTCCCACACTTAAAAGTAAAGGCGATAATGTTATCGGTGGCACGCTGAACAAGAACGGCGTAATCAGATTCCAAGCAGCGAAAATAGGACGAGATACCGTACTGTCACAAATAATATTACTTGTGGAAGAGGCTCAAGGCTCAAGACCACCTGTTCAAAGGATTGCGGATAAAGCCGTGAGTTATTTCATTCCTGTGGTATTAACAATTGCTATTCTCTCTTTTGTTGTGTGGTACTTCATTATAGGCAATACACTCCTTTTTGCGCTTACCGCCTTGATTTCTGTGCTTGTCATCGCATGCCCATGTGCGCTTGGGCTCGCAACACCCACGGCTGTAACGGTAGGCGTTGGACGTGGCGCGGAACTCGGCGTTCTTATTAAGAATGGCGAAGCACTTGAAATATCGGAGAAACTTACTACGATCGTATTCGATAAAACGGGAACGCTTACAAGGGGCAAACCAGAAGTCACGGATATTATCAGTATTGGAACTGACGATAGCAAGTTGCTAAGGTTAGCAGCAAGTGTCGAGAAGAACTCACAGCATCCGCTCGCAGATGCGATCGTGCAAAGAGCGCAGGGTATTGAACTGGTGGAGAGCGAGGGTTTTGATACCTTCGGCGGTAAAGGGGTGACCGCAAAAGTAGAGGGTAAAGAAGTGCTTATCGGGAATAGAATACTTTTTAATGAACGGAATATCTCATATCTGGAGGTTGAGGAGAAGATAGTTCAGCTTGAAGAGGAAGGAAAGACGGTGATACTCATCGCTATTGATAACGTGGTGGGCGGGATAATCGCTATTGCTGACACATTAAAGGAAAGAACAAAAGATGCCATCGAAGAGTTCAAAGAGATGAAGTTTAATGTAGTCATGATAACAGGCGACAATGCAAGGACTGCACACTCGATTGCAGAGCAGATTGGCATCCAGAACGTGTTAGCAGAGGTATTACCACAGGATAAAGCGAATGAAGTGAAGAAACTGCAAGAACGAGGTGCGGTAGTTGCCTTCGTGGGCGATGGCATTAACGATGCACCCGCACTTGCACAGGCGGATGTCGGCATTGCAATAGGTAGCGGTACAGACATAGCAATAGAGAGCGGTGAGATAGTACTTATAAAAGACGACCTTATAGATGCTGTTGCCGCGGTGCAATTGGGTAGGAAAGTGATGTCGAGGATAAAGCTAAACATATTCTGGGCTTTTGCATATAATGCTGCATTAATTCCTGTTGCGGCAGGAATATTATATCCCTTTTTTAATATTACATTTAAACCAGAACTTGCAGGGCTCGCAATGGCTATGAGTTCTGTAACAGTGGTAAGTCTTTCACTGTTGTTGAAAAGGTATGTGCCACCCGCGAAGAAGAGGGCTAAAAAAACAAAAGGAGGTGATGGATATGGCGATAGATCCGGTATGTAAGATGGAAGTGGACGAAAAGACGGCGAGGTTTAAGACCGAGTATAACGGAGAGACGTATTACTTCTGTGCACCTGGATGTAAAAAGGCATTTGAGGAGAAGCCAGAAGAGTACGTTGGATAGGCATAAGGACAGCGAACTGCATACTAAATCTAAAAGTATGAGGTAAAAATGACGGGGAAGTTTCAGCCAAAAGGGCGGGATTTAGGTATATACGAAGTAAATTTCGGAATTCATTCCAAAATGGGAGGATATACGACGTTAATGTCTGATATACCGAAGTTAGGCGACATTGCCGCAAATATCATAAGATTCAAGTATCAATAATCGTTATAGAAAAAATATAATAAGGCGGCATAAAAAAGGATGATATTAAACCGTAATTTGGAGGAGGCAAAATAATGAAACAAGTAAAAGATTTTTCGTCTGCCAAAAAGACAAATATATGGTTAAAAGAAAATCAGGACAAAGAGATAATTGACATTAAATACAGTGCTGGGGGTTTTGCAATAATCTATGAAGAATAAATATAGATGAAGATTGAAGTTGAATATTTGCAGTTTATGTGACCAATGAGGCACTTTTTAATAACCTGTGGGGAGATGGGCGGAAAATCAAATATCATAGCGGTCAGTTTTTGTATGCCTGTATCAAAGGAACCCCCACTTATAGCTTGCGCCATAGGAAAAGGGGCTTATTCATGTAAGTTAATTGAAAGCACGAAAGAGTTTATTGTAAATGTTCCTCCAAAGGAGTTAATGCCAAAAATATATTACTGTGGCTTCCATTCAGGATATCAAATAGATAAATTTAAGGAAACCGATTTAAAGGTTGAGTTTGGAATGAATGTGGGACATCGGGACATACCGTTAGGTTATTAACTATGCTTGATCCTATATAACATTTTTTATTACGAATGCAATAGATTTGACATCTTTCAAAGACCCATCATCCAGCTCGATATTAATCTTAAGAAGCTTTGATTTATTTGGAGCTAACTGCGAATATTTCTCATAAGCGACGTTAAAATCCTTGATCTTGGCGTCAATCTCCTGTTCATCGCTGAATTGCAGTGTATTCCATAATTTCTTTGTAAATTCAATATTTCCGGGATGGGATGCGTCTTCAATATTTCTTTCAATGCCGTTATCGTCTTTTCACTAATCGGTCCCTCAATTCTTGTCACTATGCCCCTCTTTTCCGGGCGGATGTATTTGCAAGAGAGGAAATTAATTCTGTTGTCAGAGCCTTTGAGATGCATCGGACCGATAAAATCAATGCTCATCATGCTTTTGCCTAATTTGCTGTTTTGTTTCAGGCGTGTATTTTCTCGATTTCCCTTTTTCCCAGCCTCTATTGTCGCTTGATATTTCGCTTTCATCCATCTGCAGCTATTTACGCACGCTGTTTTTGCTTGCCCGTAGATGACATGCTATTTCGCCGTTACTCCTGCCTTCCTCGTGTAGTTCTTTTGCCTTCTTACGTTTAAATATTAATAACTTTTTGTTCATTTCCGACACTCCTTTCACATACAAGGGTGTCCCATTTCTATATTAAACTCAACCTAGAGGTGATAGAAAGTGCAAACTTTTATTTGGAGAGTAAAAATTTTAAAAACATTATACACAATGAGAATTATAATATGGGATACATTATAAATTAAATTATAGAAAACGTAGGGGTGGGTGAACACTCCGCAGGGGGTGAAAGTATCATGACAAGGCAACAGAATAACCAAAAAGAAGTTGACCCGACTACTGAAAAATTGAGGATATTAATGCCTTACTGGATTAGGCATAATAATCAACATATTCGGGATAAGGAGAAGTGGCTCAGGAAAATAGAGAATATGGGGCTTAAAGAGGCCGCTTACGAATTAGAAGAGACTATTAGAATTTTAAAAGAAGCGAATAGACATATCGAATTAGCAAATAAGAAGATGGAAGAAAATAGTGTCACAAGACCGGGAGAGAAACTCGAAACATTAGAGGAGATACATAAAATATCAAAGAAAATTAAACAAACAGAAGGAATCATGAGCTTTGAGCTGAAGCAGATCGGAGTTATTCGAACTCCATATACTGATAATGCACCGTATCAGCCATTGGAAGAGGACGATGGGGATTTCCGTATAGTAATTGAGCCCCAATATACCGAAGGAGTCTATAAACTTGCCAGATTTCGCTATATCTATGTTATTTACTATATACACCGGGTAAAGCAAGAGCAGTCAATGATTGTGTCTCCTCCATGGGCTGGTGGTGTAAAGGTAGGCGTGTTTGCAAGCAGGTCCCCTGTTCGCCCGAATTACATCGGGCTTAGCATTGTTCGTATAAAAGGCATCATAAATAACGAGATTTTAACATCGGGCTTGGATGTGTTCGATGGAACCCCAGTACTTGATATTAAGCCATATATAAAAGACCTGGATGCAAAATCCGATGCTAATTATGGCTGGATCGAAGAGATGGAGGATCATGAACATCTCCTTTTGCATATCAAAGGTATTCCCCATGATTATTAAATAAAATGCAGATGAATGCAACTTCATATAACAGAGCGTATCTGGCTCCGCTACGCTCCGCGTAAATCCAGCTTAGCAGCTGGACTTCAGATACACTCGAAACGTTATACGAAATTGCGAGGTTTTAACATGATAATAAACATTAGAAAAGAAACAGAAAATGATTGCAATGATATTAAATCAGTAAATGACAAAGCATTTGGCCAGGAAAACGAAGGCAAATTAGTTAAAAATCTCAGAAAAAATGAAAAATATATTTCCGATTTATCATTAATCGCTGAAGTAGATAATAAAATTGTTGGTCACATTTTATTCTTTCCAATTAAAGTAATATCACAGGAAAATGAATACGAAACCCTTTCACTTGCTCCAATGTCGGCCTTGCCAAATTATCAAAAAATGGGTATTGGATCAAAACTAATTGAATATGGAATCAAAGCTGCTAAAAAAGCGGGATATACTTCTATTATCGTATTGGGTCACCCTGACTTTTATCCAAGATTTGGCTTTGTACCTGCGAGTACTTTTGGAATAAAACCACCTTTTGAAGTTCCTGATAATGCATTTATGGCTTTAGAACTTTTACCCAATAGCCTAAAGGGAAAACAAGGGACAGTTAAATATCCAAAAGAATACAATGCTGGAATTGATTGTGAAGACCTACTTTGAAGATTGATCTTAATTTTATCTGTGGAAATGTTGAAGCAGGACAGAAAAAAATGCAGAAGTTATTTCATATATATACCCAAACTTATTTAAAAGTTAGTTAGAGAGTAAAAATTATTGTACCAAAGGAGGAAGACATCATGAAAGAAGAAAAAGAAAGATATTTGACCACGAGCCAGGGTGTCCCGATTTCGGACAACCAGAACTCGTTGACCGTTGGCGAACGCGGTCCTGTGTTGTTACAAGACGTCCAGTTTATCGAGAAGATGGCTCATTTTGATAGGGAGCGCATCCCTGAAAGGGTTGTCCACGCCAAGGGAGCAGGGGCACACGGCTACTTTCAGCTTTACAAGAGCATGGCAGCTTATACGAAGGCGGAATTCCTTCAGGATCCGGATAAAAAGACACCGGTATTTATACGGTTTTCTACCGTAACCGGTGGCCGTGGCTCTGCTGATACAGTGAGGGACCCCCGCGGATTTGCCGTTAAGTTCTACACTGAGGATGGAAACTATGATCTTGTAGGAAACAACCTGCCTGTCTTTTTCATCCGGGACGCCATCAAGTTCCCGGATATGGTTCATGCCTTCAAGGGCGCACCGGATAGCAATATCCCATCGGCCTCTTCCGCGCATAACCGCTTTTGGGATTTTATATCCCTGACACCGGAATCAACCCACATGATTACCTGGCTCTTTTCTGATAGGGGGACGCCCAAAAGCTACCGTATGCAGGAGGGTTTTAGCGTCAATACCTATGTGTGGGTGAACGCCGAGGGCAAGGCGGTGTATGTGAAATACCACTGGAAACCGAAATTGGATGTGCATAACATTGACCGTCATGAAGCAACCAGGTTGGCTGGTCTTGATCCCGATTACCTTACTCGTGACCTCTACGATACGATTGCCCGCGGCGAAGAGGTTGAGTACGAACTCAATGTCCAGTTAATGGATATTGGAGACGAAATGAAACAAAATTTCGATCCACTCGATGCCACAAAGACATGGCCTGAGGATAAATTCCCGCTGATACAGGTAGGCAAAATGGTGCTCAATCGTAATCCCGATAACTTCTTCGCCGAAGTAGAGCAGGCGGCTTTCTGTCCCGCCAGCATCGTTCCCGGGATTGAGTTTTCCGCTGACAAGTTGCTCCAGGGTCGAACATTCTCATATAATGATACTCAGCGGTATCGGTTGGGTGCGAACTACCTGCAACTTCCCGTCAACCGCCCTCTGGTGCCGGTAAACAACAATCAGCGCGATGGAGCTATGCAGATTGGAGCTTTCAGTGGCTCGGTCAATTACGAGCCCAATAGCTTAGCGGGTGGCATGCCTATGGAGGCTCCGGCGGGTACATCTCGTGTATACCGAGTTGAGGGAGAAGTGACTCGTCGCAAGATTGGCATAACGAATGATTTCGGACAGGCGGGTGAGAGGATTCGCTCCTTGAGCAAGATGGACCAGGAACATCTGGTAGATAACCTCATTGCGGATCTTATGCAGATAGACAAACAGATCCAGCAGCGGGTGGTTGAGAATCTGACAAAGGCGGACCAAGAGTTGGGTATAAATGTAGCGGGAGGTCTAAAACGCTAACCCTTGTATCTTGACATTGCCACATTTTATTTACCGCCGAGAACGCTGAGTTCGCAGAGAAAGAAAATTGGTTCAGGTGGGGAAGGTGATCAATATCACCTATCCTTTTACCAGATTGCATAGGGGCTTGCAAAACTTACTTTTGCTCTAAGTGCACGTCCAGTTGTGGGTATGGGATTTCGATTCCCTCTTCCATGCGGAATGCCTCGAGAATTCCATTTGTCAGATCTAATTTAACGGTCCAGTAATCTTCAGTATTTGCCCATGCCCTTAGTTGAAGGTTTACGGAAGAATCAGCCAGTTCCGTGGTGACAATCGCAGGTTCCGGATCCGTTAAAACCATCGAATGCGCTTTCATCAGATTCATTGCTACCTGAATTGCCTTCTTCAGATCGCTTTCATAACTTATGCCCACTGCGACATCAACCCTTCTCGTAGGCATTCTTGTGAAGTTAACTATCGGGCTCCCCCAGACAAGCCTGTTTGGAATTGTGATGAATTTATTGTCATAAGATAAAATTTCGGTTGCCATAAGTCCAACAGCAGTAACTTTTCCTGTCTTTCCCTCTACCTCTACCACTTCATCCTTGTCAATAGGTCTCAAGGCGGCAATCCAAACTCCAGAAGCTAAATTTGTGATTGAATCCTGCAGACCAAAACCTAATATTAGACCTATAACTGCTGACAGACCAAGAACAACGGAATTCACAGAAAATCCCAGCGCTTCGACAGCTAAAAGTATCACTATAACATAGAGCAATACGCTAAAGAATCTTGCCAGAAGTTCCACAACGAGTTCTGTGAGTTTCGTCTTCCCTAATTGTTTCCTGAAGAGTATGACAATTATCTTTGTGATCATCCAGCCAGCGACCAGTATAATCAAGGCAACCAGCAGTTGATAGGCGGTTATGTCAGTGTACGGCAGCGTTTGCTCCAGTAAACCTGCTAAGTCTGTCATCTTAACGCCCTCCTAACTTTACAGTAAGATATTATCTGACCCGTCATCATGTTACCATAACTAACTGGAGTTGTCATAGTATAAAATACTTTCTATTTTTTTATCTTTATTACCCAAAGCACTAACATCATGAACCATAAGTGTATGTTTTATAGATGGCGGTGGTTAATTAATTAGGATTAGGCTCTTGTGTACAAGCGCCGAGGTAAGATGCAATGACATAATTGCCAAATCAAAATTAAGAGTGAAAAAATGAAACGCATGAGCTGGAATTTGTTATTCGCCTTGTTTTTGATCATATCCGCTATATTTATTTATATTATCCACTATGCAATTTTCACCGACCCGCACCACATTCTTATTTTCTTGATTAGTGATCTGGCGTTCGTACCAATTGAGGTGCTGCTGATTACATTAATCGTAGAGCACCTGCTGAAGGAAAGGGAAAGACGTGCTTTTTTGAATAAACTGAATATGATTATAGGCACTTTTTTTAGCGAAGTTGGAACAAGACTATTGAGCGATTTTGCCAGTTTCAGTCATGATTCCACAGAAATAACTAAGCATCTGATTGTAACAAACGAGTGGACCAAAAATCATTTCCGGGCAGCTATGGTATTTGTCACTGGTGTAGATCCCATAATTGACTCCCAGAAGGGAAATCTGAACGATTTGCGAGATTTTCTCTTTGGAAAACGATATTTTATGCTACGTCTGTTGGAGAATCCAAATTTGCTTGAGCATGATTCTTTTACCAACCTCCTTTTGGCAATATTTCACGTGTCTGAAGAACTAGCGGCCAGGGATACATTAGTGGGTTTGCCACAATCAGATTACGAACACCTGGCGGGAGATATAAAGCGTGCTTACACGCTGCTAATTCGTGAATGGTTAGCCTATATGATGCACTTAAAGGATAATTATCCGTATCTATTCTCTCTTCTTATAAGAACAAATCCTCTGGATGCGGACGCATCTCCTGTAGTGACATAGCTGGTAATTAAGTTACGTATAAATACATTTTTAAAAATATAAAAATAAAAAATGGGGGGTATAAGACTTATGCGAGCTAACCTTTTGATCTTATCAACTTACTCTTTACAAAAACGTTCGTAAGTTTCGGGATTTAATCCAATCTCCCCCACCGTATAGAAATTCCGATTTAACAAATTTTTCGTAGCTTTCCGGACTCATTCCCCCGCACATAGGGCACCAATAGACCTCTGAATTTTCTACATCATCCCCACTATCGTCTAGTGTCTTAAATACATAACCCGGGTGCCTCTCCTCGCATTTCTCACATAGCTTTTCATCCACTCTGGCGACGATCTCGAAATGGCCAACCTTCTTTCTATACTCCAGAGGTTTATCAGAGATTTTCTCCCATTCAGACGGGAACTTCCCGTATTCTTCATCCATCTTTCTATTTACCTCAATTAAACTTTGGTTCGAAGATACATATAAAGGTATACCATTATTCTACGTGAGCAGGAGGTAGAGCAACAAAAGATAGATAAGTGATAAAAAAGAATGAACAGTCGGGAAGGAGAAATGGGTGGAACTTGGCATGGTTAGCATTCGACTGGCCGAGGAATCCGATGAAGCGTCCGTGTATGAGTTGGTTACTGCTTTGATGGACGTATCGCTTGACCAGAAGTCGTTTCATGATGTCTTTGTCCAGAATCTTCGTGACGACAATGTGCTGTACTATGTTGTGGAGCGTGATGGGTGTGTTATTGGCTTTGCAAGCCTCCATATCGAGCCTCAGCTACATCATGCCGGACTGGTGGGCGAGATACAGGAATTGATTGTGCATGAAACAGTCCGTGATAAGGGTATCGGCGCTCAACTCGTGTCACGACTTGAGCAGGAAGCACAGAAACGAGGTTGTGTCTC
>QBUN01000387.1 GCA_013180565.1 Candidatus Methanophaga sp. GoMg3.2
CATGTTTCCGATAGAAAAGAGAGAAATAGAATTAATTGAAATAATTAACGAGGTGTTATAATGACTGAAAAACAAGAAATACTCTCAGACGATGATTTTAAGATAATATTTTCTTACAAAAGAATACGTGAACTTCTATTAACCGATATTGCAGCATATACTATTATATACTATTTTATGGGCTACTTTATAACCAATAGATCCTAGAGAAAGAGTGAATCATCATCACTTTCACCGAAGATGCATCTTGGATCTATTAAGTTCAATAGCATTATCTCGCTCCTGAAAAAGTCCTTTTTTTACATTAAAAGTTCTTTGGATAAAAACGAAACATCTAAAAATGGCCTAGATATTCTCTTTTTTTCCCGAGATCGAGTTATAGATATAAAGACAGAAGCTGGAGAAATCAGGTCTGATTACTTATTTGGTGGCATTATACATAATATAAAAAAAAAACATTCCGATTACAAAATCGCCTTACTTAGTACGACTTTTAAATCTATGCCCAAGATAGACGATATAAGATCATACAGTTTAATCCAATACCGCACTCCTTTAATACTTACAAAATCCGCGGTATTTAGCATGGTGATCTATTTAAGATGGAAACTTAGCAGAAGCAAAACAATTAATTATCTAAGAGATAATGACTGTGAATATGTAGTTTCCTTGTTGGATAACTTCTTTAGCGTTAAAACAATAATTTATTATCTGATCTTCGATTACTGCCTCCAAAATGTTTTAAAGAAAATGAAACCTAAAGTAATCATGGCAAATGATGATGTCTTGAATTTTAAGCCAAGAACTAATTTGGAAAACACAAAAGTTATTATAATGCAATCCGCATTAATAAATAAGATGAATGAGAGATATAGGGGGTTGTTTTTTTCTTTTTTCCCTCTAAACGGAATGATTAATGATTATTTTCTAGTATCCTGTCCAAAATTTGAGGATATGAAAAAATGCACTAATGATTTTAAGGAGCTATTATTGATAGGGCAGCCGAGATATGATATATTAGCGGATGCAGATAAGATATATAACAAGAATGAAATTTTGGAGCGAATGGATTTAGATCCAACTAAAAAAGTAATTATCTGGACAACTCAAACACATGGTTTGCCTTTGGATGAAAATGAGAAGAATATATCAGCAGTGTATAATGCCATAAAATCACTTGAAAATGCTCAATTGGTTATAAAATTGCATCCCGCAGAAGACCAAAATGCTCCACTGTATAAAAAACACAAATCTTTTAATCCCGTAATAGTTGACGGAAAGGCAGATACCTATGCTTTATTATATGCATGCGACTTAATGATAACGCGGCATTCAACTACGGCGATGGAAGCTGTGGCGTTAAACAAGCCGGTAATAGTCTTGAACTTAAGTGGAGAACCTGACCCGGTGGAATATGTAAAAGAGGGTGTGGCGTTAGGCGTGTATAAAGAAGAAGATTTGAAATCAGCAATCAAGAGACTATTAAAAGATGACTCGGAACTGGCAAAGAACAGAGCGAAATATATAGAAAAATATCTTTATAGGATAGACGGAGGAGCAACTGAAAGGGTTGTTAATTTAATTGAGAAAATGATAGAAGAATCAAAGAAGGGGAAGAATGAAAAATAAAATTGTTGCAATCATTCCTGCTCGTGGGGGAAGTAAAGGAATACCAAGGAAAAATATAAGGCTATTGGCAGGAAAGCCTTTAATTGCTTATTCTATTGAAGCGACGTATAAAAGTAATTTTTACCGAATTATTAGGTGGTGAAGAGGTATGAAGCTAAGTGAAGTTCTGAATAAAGCAATAAATAAAGTGGATAAAAATATGGGCCTAAAAGAATTCCCTTATATCACAGAGAACGGGAAATGGTCTACGACAAAAGATGGCTATTGGACTGGCGGCTTCTGGATAGGTTTACTTTGGTTTTCTTACAAAACTTCTGGAGATGAAAAATACAGAAACTTGGCATATAATTGGCTGAAGCTGTTAGAAAAAAGGAAAAATGACAAAAACATGCTATTTGACTTAGGATTTATGTTTTTCCCTTCCTTTGTTTTAGGTTATAAGATCACAAACGATAATTACTTGAAGGGAGTGGCGTTAGAAGCAGCAGATACTCTTTCAATGTTTTTTAATGAACGCTCAGGTTTTATTTGCCATGAAATAACAATAAACGGTAAAAAAGCAGGAAGAACAATAATAGATGTGATGATGAATTTACCCTTGTTATGGTGGGCATATGAAGAGACAAACGAGGAAAATTTTTATAATATTGCTTATACTCACTCGAAAAGAACAATCGAGGAATTTATTAGAGAAGATTACTCCACAATACATGTGATGGATTTCGATTTAGAAACCGGAGAAATAACCAGAAAATTAACAGTTCAGGGTTATAGCGATGATTCATGCTGGTCTCGTGGGCAGGCATGGGCTATCTACGGTTTTACCTTAGCGTATAGATACACGGAGGACGAGCTATTTTTAAAAACAGCAGAAAAACTTGCAGAATATTTCATAAAGAATTTGCCTGACGATTATGTGCCTTATTGGGATTTCAGTGATCCAAATCCATCTGTTAAAGATAGCTCTGCGGCTGCAATAGCTTGTCCTGGATTACTAACTCTGTCGGAATTGAGCAAAAAGGATAAGTTCGAAGAAGTGGCACTAAAAATATTAAATTCTCTTTACATAAATTATTTAAGTGAGGATGGTGATGGAATATTAAAACATGGATGCTTTTATAAACCTAAGAATATAGGAGTGGATGAAAGTTTAATGTGGGGGGATTACTACTTTGTAGAAGCATTAATAAAAGCTTTAGAAGAGGTGGATATTTAGATGAAAGGAAAAAGGAAGACCGAAATAGATATTTTGATTATAAATCCACCAATCAGATTGAGCGATAAACCTCGTAATATTCCTCATGGTCTCGCCATATTGGCAAATGTAATTAGGAGTAAGCTTAATATTACTCCAACTTTTTTAGATATTAATGCTCATAGATATACCGAAAAAGAAACCGGGAGGATCATAGAGAACACTGATTTTGATGTTGTTTTAATAGGTGGATTAACCCCTGTTTATGGTACAATTATAAAGTTATCAGAGTTTATCAAGTCTGTAAATCCAGACGCAAAAATAGTAGCCGGTGGAAGTGTAGCTATGTCCATACCGGAGGTTTTGCTAAAACATTCTGAGGTTGATATTATTTGCACAGGTGAGGGCGAAATTACAATTGTTGAGTTATTGAGTAGATTGGAGGAAAATCTAAATGCACAACTCGATGCCATTGCAGGAATTTGTTATAAAAAGAACAACAATAGGAATAAGATAGTTTTTACTCAACCTCGACCTTTAATTCAAAATCTCGATGAACAAAGCGCTCTCCCTGCTTATGATTTACTTCCTATGGAAACATATCTTTCAAATCCCGTTGTTGGAATAGGGCAAGACATCGACTTTATAGCTAGCAGAGGATGCCCATATCAATGTACTTTTTGCTATCAGCCGTGGGGACACATACCAAGGTATCATTCAGTTGATTTTATAATCAATGCTATCCGGTATTTAAAAGGGAACTATGAAATAGATTTTATATCCTTTCAAGATGATGAATTTATGGCAAATAAAAAGATAGTACGTGAATTTTGTGAAAAAAGAAATCGTTTTTTCCCTGACTTACTATGGTCGTGTACTGGTAGAGTCAATATAGTTGCTCGTGACGAGAAGATCTTGAAGCTAATGAGAAATTCGGGGTGTGTACTCATTTCGTATGGCTTTGAATCTGGGTCTCAAAGGATGTTAAATAGCATGAAAAAAGGTATAACAATAGAGCAAATGGAAAAGGCTGTGGAAATCAGTAGAAAATATACGATGCCAATACCTGCTTCTTTTATTATTGGTATGCCGGGTGAAAATGACGAAAGCTGTCAGGAAACATTAGATTTCTGTATCAGAAATAACCTCCCTTTAGATTCTTTGATGTTTGCTACACCTTATCCAGGTACTGAGATATTTGATTTTGCATTAAGGACAGGACGGGTAGACAGGAATTATGTACATGAGTTTGTAATGAAACTTGGAGACGCAAGAGATTTCACTATCAACCTCACTGACTATTTCTCAGATGAAGAATTGATAAATAAACGAGAAGAAATGATGGAAGAGGCACGCGAAAACTATGAAAATTTCATTATGCAAGAAGAAATAGTTACTAAAATAAGAAGTTTATTTGGTAGCTTATCAGATAAGTATAATCTTGATGAAAAGGATTTGGAGCATCGTGCAAAACATGGAGGCATGAGTATTTTTTAGGAAAGGAGAAGGAGTTTATGAGTATATTTTCGATTGTTACGGTTAGAAAAGGAAGTCAGGGATTAAAAGACAAATGTATGAGAAAACTTGATGGTAAGGCAGTCTTTGAATATACAATTGAATACTCAATAGATTTAAACCGTAGGATAGAAGAAGAAGTTTTTACCGTTGTTTCTTCAGACTCTGAAATAATAAGAGAGTATTGTTCAGAAAATGGCATTTTTTTTCTAAAAAGGAGTTCAGGATTAGCTTCTAATGCCGCACAGATTGAAGATGTTATTTATGATGCTTATCGTAGAATTGGAAAAAATTTTGACTATATCTCGCTTCTATACGGAAATATTTCAACCAGGTATCCTGGAGAGTTTTTAAAGGCATACAATTTTCTTTTAGAAAATAAAGATTATGACGCTGTCATAAGTATGCAAAATGTTGAAAAGTTTAATCCCGCTTGGATGTTTGATTTGAAGGAAGATATACTTCCTGTAAAAAAAAATGAAGGCTATAGGCGTCAAGATTTAAAGCAACTTATGATTCATGATGGGCACACGATTTTATTTAGAACTAAACATTTTTTTGAGTTCATGGAAAGAAAATCCAAACAAAATATCATGTATGAAGCTTTTGGAAAGAAAATAAAACCCATGCTTAATGATAAATTGATTATAGATATTGATACTGAAAGAGATTTGAAACTTGCGGAGGCAGTTTTGAAATTTAGAATTTTTGGGAAAAAGTAAAAAATGATCCATGTTAAAATTGGCGACAGAAATATCGGTGATGGAGAACCTTGCTTTATTATAGCAGAAGCAGGTGTAAATCATAATGGCAATATTAACTTAGCAAAGAAGTTAATAGACGCTGCAAAAGATGCTGGTGCTGATGCAGTTAAGTTTCAAACTTTCAAAGCGGAGAATGTCGTAATAAAAAATGCAGAGAAAGCAGAATATCAAAAAACCGTTAAAGAAGAATCGCAATATGGGATGTTAAAAAAGTTAGAACTCACAGAAGAGGATTTTAGAGAATTAGCTGATTATGCAAAGAAAGATGGCATATTGTTTTTATCTTCACCCTTTGATAAAGAAAGTGTTGATTTATTAGATGAGTTAGATGTGCCTGCATTTAAGATAGCATCGGGCGAGATGACCAATTTCCCACTGCTTAGATACATAGCAAAGAAAGGTAAGCCTATTATTTTGTCCACGGGGATGTCCACATTAGGAGAAGTGGAAGAGGCATTGAATAGTATTAGAAGTGAAGGAGTTGAAGAGGTAATTTTGCTCCATTGCATATCTAATTATCCTGCAAGGATAGAAGATGTGAATTTAAGAGCAATGGAAACTTTAAAGCAAGCGTTTCAAATTCCTGTTGGTTTTTCCGACCATACTTTGGGTATTACAGCGTCAATAGCAGCGGCGGCTTTAGGTGCTTGTGTGATAGAAAAACATTTCACTTTGGATAGAAATTTACCAGGACCTGATCATAAAGCATCGCTGGAGCCAGATGAGTTGAAAGAGATGGTGCAAGCCATCAGGGATGTGGAAAAGGCGTTAGGCAATGGGGTAAAGATACCCACAAAAGATGAGGAAGAGATAAAAAGGATTGCGAGGAGAAGTATAGTTGCTAAGGTTGATATTCCAAAAGGAACGACCATTACAGAGGATATGATGGATGCTAAGAGACCGGGGAGGGGAATTGAACCAAAATCTATAGATATGATTGTAGGAGAGAAAGCAAAAGAAGATATAAAAAAAGACGAGATAGTGACGTGGAAAATGATAGAATGAAGAGAAAGATACTCTATATTACCGGAACAAGAGCCGATTATGGTTTAATGAAATCTGCTCTAAAAGCGATAGAAGAACATCCAAAATTAGAATTAGAAATTGTTGCTGCAGGAATGCATCTCATGCCCAAATTTGGAATGACTATAAATGAAATAAAAAAAGATGGTTTTAAAATTCACGAAATAGACGCAACTTATGAGACTGACAACAAAGAATCTATGACTAATTTCATAGGAAAATTCATTCAGCTACTAACAAAGAAAGTCAAGGAGATAAAACCAGACATAATCCTGCTTTTAGGAGATAGGGGTGAGATGTTAGCAGGAGCCATTGTTGGTGCATATTTGACAATTCCAATGGCACATATTCATGGAGGTGATATTACTTCCACCGTAGATGAGCCGATTAGGCATGCCATTACAAAACTTGTGCCTATCCACTTCCCAGCAACAGAAAAAAGTGCAGAAAGAATAATAAAGATGGGTGAAGATCCTGCGAAAGTTTTTGTTGTTGGAGCTCCCGGACTTGACACATTACTAAATGAAAAATTGGTTGAACAAGAGGTACTATCTGAAAAGTATACTTTAAAGCTATCTAAACCAATTCTCTTAGTTGTGCAACATCCCGTGACTACGGAGGTTGATGATGCTCCAGATCATATCCATGAAACGTTAGAGGCAATTGTGGAACTAAAATACCAAACCATTTTGATATATCCAAATGCAGATGCAGGCGGTAGAAAAATGATAGAAGTAATCAAGAAATATGAGAAATATCCATTTATTAGAACGTTTAAAAGTATTCCACACAACGAATATCTAAGTTTAATGAAGATAGCGAGCGTTATGGTTGGAAATTCAAGTAGTGGTATCATTGAAGCTCCTTCTTTTGGTTTACCTGTGGTTAATATTGGTTCAAGGCAAGAGGGAAGGGAAAGAGCAGAAAAGGTGATAGACGTTGATTACGATAAAGAAGAAATAAAAACAGCGATAAAAAAAGCACTTTACGATGAAGATTTCAAAGAGAAAGTTAAAAAATGCAAAAACCCTTATGGAGATGGAAAAGCAAGCATCAGGATTGCGGACATTCTAAGTAAGATAAAAATGGATAAAAATTTATTACAGAAGAGGTTGACTTACTAAAATGAGATTCAAAGAGTGGAAATATCCTGAGATAGAAGAAGGAAAATTAACCAAGTATAATTGGGTGGTTCAGCATAAGGATAAGCTTAAATCAGGCTACAAGACAGATATTGGGGCTTTTACATACATAAATGCACAATATGGCGTTATTATTGAGGATTACGCGCAGATAGGTTCTCATTGTTCTATCTATTCTATCTCTACAATAGACAATAGAGAGGGCGAAGTTATTTTGAAGAAAGGTTGTAGGATCGGAAGTCATTCTGTCGTAATGCCTGGCGTTACAATAGGCGAAAATACAATCATTGGTGCGTTTAGCTTTGTAAATGCAGATGTCCCAGATAATGTTGTTGCGGTTGGCGTGCCAGCGAAAGTAATAAGAAAGTTACGCAAAGAAGAGCTGATGGATTTGAATACGATGTTGGACTAGCAGTTGGGAATATAATCTTAGTTGCCCATGAGGAAGTTTAGCGGCTCTATCAAATACTGGCAAGACGAAAGCAACGTGCTCCATCTACCAAAAAGGAAGCTTGGGGACATTTTGCATAGACATAGCTTTGCTTCATCATAAGTGGAATGGAAAGTAAAAACATATGGGGGGTAACAAAGGGTAGTTATTTTTATATCAACGAAATAGTAAAATATATGTGAAAGGGGATAGAAATGACAGAAACAATAGTCGCCATATATGAAAAGAATGTATTAAAGCCCATTGAGCCTATAAAAGGCATTAAGGAACATGAGCGAGTACATGTAATTCTCTGCTCGCATCCGATCAAGAAAGGTCTGCGTGAGCTTGTTGGCACATTAACACACGAAGAGGCAGAAGCAATGCAGAAAGTTATAGACGAGGAGTTTGAGAAAATTGAAGGTGTGTGGTAGGTTGGCTGTTGATAGTAATGCCGTAATTGCTTATAGGGAAGGTATTCCTATAGTTTGCACCTTAATAGAGGAAGCAGATATACTTTTTTTGCCCGCGGTTGTCCTGGGCGAACTGCTTTACGGTTCACTTAACAGTGCTAAGCCACAAAAGAATGAGCAAGCGGTGCACAAATTTTCGGCACAATCTGTTCTCGTACCGATTGCTGAAGCTATCGCTACCCGTTACGCTTCTGTGCGTTTAAAGCTCAAAAAGATGGGTCATCCTATTCCAGAAAATGACATCTGGGTTGCTGCGACATGTTTAGAACTTGGTGTTCCACTTCTCACTCGAGATGGCCACTTTGACTATATTGGTGGTTTAGAAGTCATTAACTGGGCGGAGCTATAGAAAACTAAAAAATGACATGGAAAATACCTCTGTTCAAGATCTACTGGGATGAAGAAGATGTAAAAGCAGTAACAGAAGCGATAAAAGCTGGAATGAACTGGGCTGTTGGTCCTAATGTAGAAGATTTTGAAGATTTAATTGCGAATTATGTAGGTACAAAATATGCCGTAACCTTCAACTCAGGGACTTCTGCACTGCATGCTGCTCTCTTAGCGTATGGAATAAAGAAAGGAGATGCAGTTATAGTTCCCTCTTTTACGTTCATCGCAACAGCGAATACACCTCTTTTTGTTGGTGCGAAACCAGTCTTTGGAGATATAGAAGAAGAAACTTTTGGCTTGGATCCCGAAGATGTAAAGGCGAAGATTACTAAGAAGACTAAAGCTATAATCCCAATCCATTACGGTGGCGGTTCCTGTAAAATAAGAGAATTAAAGGAAATAGCGGAAGATCATAATTTAATCTTAATAGAAGATGCTGCGGAATCATTGGGGGCAAGAATTGGGGATAAAAAAGTAGGGTCATTCGGAGATTCGGCAATGTTCAGTTTTTGTCAAAATAAAATAATCACTACTGGAGATGGTGGTGCAATTGTAACCAATACAAAGAAAATATATGAGAAATTGAAATTGATAAGGTCGCATGGCAGATTAGAGACTTCCGATTATTTCTCCTCAACAGAATATATGGATTATGTAACCTTGGGCTATAATTTCAGGATGTCTAATATAACAGCGGCATTAGGAGTAGCACAACTTAAAAAAGCGGATAATGTTATTGAGATGAGAAGAAAAAATGCAGAATATTTAACTGCAAGACTAAAACGAGAAATCAAAGAAATAATGACCCCGTACTCACCAAATGAGTATTATCATGTGTATCAAATGTATACAATAATGGTTGACAATAGAGACGAACTAATGAAATATTTAGCAGATAAAGGTATCATGACGAAAGTATATTTCTCACCTGTCCATTTAACACATTTTTATAAAAATGAACTTGAGTATGCCTCTAAACTACCAGTAACGGAAGAGATATCAAAGCAAGTTTTAACTTTACCTATGTATCCGACATTAACAAAAGAAGAGATAGACTTTATAAAGAATAAGATTAAATGTTTCTTTGAGGTTCCAAGATAAGATGGGCAAATTAGAGGATTTCTTTAGAAATAAGGATATACTCGTAACAGGTGGCTGCGGCTCTATTGGCAGTAAGTTAGTCGAACAACTTCTGAGATATGATGCAAAAAGGGTGAGGGTTCTTGACCATAATGAGTCCGGACTATTTCATTTGCAAGAAAGACTTAAAAAACACGAAAAATTAAGAACATTGCTAGGGGATATTAGAAACGAAGAGAGATTAAGGTGGGCTATGCGGGATGTAGATATAGTATTTCATGCTGCTGCTTTGAAGCATGTTCCTTTGTGCGAATATAATCCGTTCGAGGCGGTAGGTACGAATGTCTTCGGAACTCAAAATCTCATCAATGTTGCAAGAGATGAAAATGTAGATAAAGTTATTGCCATTAGCACAGACAAAGCGGTCAATCCTATAAATACAATGGGCGCGACAAAGTTGTTGAGTGAAAAATTGGTTTTAAATGGATCCTTAGGCGATGTTAAAACGGTCTTTTCCTGTGTGAGATTTGGTAATGTACTAAATACGGACGGGTCTGTAATTCCCATATTCGAAGAGCAGATAAAAAAGGGTGAACCTGTTACGGTAACTTCGAAAGAGATGGTAAGGTTTTTTATGACTATAAAAGCTGCCATAGCTTTAATCTTAAAGGCCGCACAAAAAGCAAGCGGAAGGGAAATATTTATTCTGAAGATGGACGCAATGAGGATAGTTGATTTAGCCGAGGTAATGATAGAAGAGTTCGCACAAAAGTATGGTCATGATGATGTTGAAATTGAGATAATAGGTATAAGACCCGGAGAAAAGATTTACGAATTATTGATGTCAGAAGAGGAAGCACAATATGCAGAGGACTTGGGGGATATGTTTATTTTAAAGCCAGGACTAATTACACCACACTACATAAGTATAAATAAAAAAGTTAGTTCACAACCAATACGGGTAGAAGAGTATAACGGCAGGAATGCAAAATTGCTTACGAAAAAAGAGATTAAAACGTTATTCCCGGGATAAAAATCAGAATAACTCTCGGAAAAACGCAATCTCCTCTTTATTAATGCCCCCTAATAACAATAAAATCACAGCATAAACAACAGCACAAACTCCAATTACGATCAAAACATTTAATGTTCCTACGGGATTCCATTTAATAATTACGAGAGACATGGCAACTGAGGCAAAAATGCTTTTCAATATGAAGCGAAAATCAATATCAAATGTAAAGTATTTGTGAGAATAAAAAGATGTAAGAATTAAGGCAAATGCAAATGCAAGCAATGTTGTTATTGCCGCACCTAAAATTCCCATACAAGGGACAACAACAATATTTAATCCAAGATTCAATATTGCTGCCATAATCCATATTGCTCCTACTATTTTTGTCTTTTTCTCCAAGATAATTATATAATGAAAGGTTGCGTAGATTCCAAACAGCAAAGCACTCACAGCAACAAAAGGCGTGACCAGATATCCCTGCGATGCGATCTCAGGTGTAGATAGTATCGTTAAGATCGGCTTTGACAAAAGAGATAGCCCAAATGTAGCGGGAATTGCCAATAATAAGAAATATTTTAATGAATACCTTAAGACCGTCTTTACCTCGTTCATATTATTCTCATCATAATATTTGGATAAAACCACAGGCAGCATAAAACTGAGTGGTGCTAAGAACATGAGGATCATACTACCCAATGCATAGCTAGGCGAATAATAACCAACAAAAGCAGTGCCTAAGAATACACCAATCACATAACGGTCACTTGAGTTCACTATCCAGCTTGATAAATTCCCTGGAACGGTAGGTAACCCAAAAGCTAAATATTCTTTTGTATCTGTAAATTTAGGGATTTTTATACCGATCTCTGCGATGGTAAGAGAAGCCATAATTAAAAATACAATAAGGTCTGTAATTAAAAGCCCCGTTACGGCACCAAAAATACCATAGCCAGATAAGACAAAATAAGCAACTAAGGCAACATTAAGGTACGTTTTTATAAATAAGAATATGGAATATCTTTTTATCTGTTGAAAAGTTCTGAAGAAATTGAGAAGAAGACCATTTAAACATTCGATAAAGACGATTAATGGTAGTATTCTTGCGATAGTAAGGTTATCATCGAATAAACTTGCTGCAATTGGTTTTGAGAATAGCAATAGTAATAAGGATGCGATTGCACTGGTAAACAAAACAATAAAGGCGATAGAATAGAAACCTTCCTGGATTTCTTCTCGCTTCTTTGCTGCCGATAAGAATCTAACCATAGTATATGGCAGTCCAAGCATTACAACTGCTGGTATTAAGCCAATAGTAACACCAATCAGAGTCCATGCACCATATTCTTCGATAGGAAGATTCTTTGTTAGAATCGGCAGTAGGATGATACCACTTAAACTTACAAGGAGGGTTGTTATGCCTATTAATCCTATTCGCTTTGTGAAGAGTTTGTGTTCGTTCATGATTATTTCCTATAAGTCATAAGCAATAATTATCTTCTCCCTTTATTTCGGTAATTGGATATGAGAAAGAATATCCTTCAAACGTTATGTTGAAATAGTCTCCGCAAGTCCATATTAAAAAAGCGCATGAGCCAACTGAAGACAACACAACACCAACCACCGTAACCGCAACACCAAACCTATAATGAATCAACGCTACTGTAACAATTACCATTAAAACACTCTGAATAATTGTTGCTGCAGCATATTTCTTCATCTCTCTGAGCCCGTTCAGCAATCCAAGTAAAGCACTGCCGACTAAAGCAAAAGGAAAAACAGGCGACAGTATTTTCAATAAACCTGACAATCCCCGCATGTTGAATATTCCGGCAAATATCCCAGAAGAGAAGTAGAACAATGCTATAGGTCCAATACCTAAGAATAGGGATGTGATAACGCCAGAGGATACGATTTGGTTAGATTTAGTTCTGTCATCTTTGAACTCAGCCACGTATTTTATCATCGCCGCCGGAATACCAATCGCAGCAGCAAGCATCGCAATTCCGTAAATCGTTGAGGTCATCCGGTATAATCCTAAATCACCTGCACCAAGGTATCTTCCTAAAGCAACGGTAATAACAAAGCCAAGGGGTAGACACTGACTACGGATGCAAAAAATGTTATGCCAACATCAAATGCGAATTTTTTGGATGGTTCCCACATTCCGCACTTTAATATTATATAGATCCGAATTTATTAATTCACAGGACTATGAACCGGTCCTATGATTTATCATGCGTGTATGTTCATATACGTATACTTTATACTTCCCCCTATTTCTAGTTTCGTTTTCATTTTGCATAGAAAAGAATATGAAGTGGACTAACGAGGCATTCATTTCATTTTCCATTGCTATGTTCCTTAGATTGCAGTACGTAAAGATCTTATTATCCATAACAGGTACAATACATCCTCTCATACTCACTGCCGAGCAATGCGAGGATTTTTCCATGAATGGGTCTTAAATTCAAGACCTTTACTATCTTGGAACTTTGATAAAGAATGGTAATACCCTCAAATACCTGAAAGACTCGTCTCATCGTTGGTTTCTTCGTTGGCTTTTTCTTCTGATCTGGTATTGTCTCGTTTTCGCTCTCCAGCG
>QBUN01000022.1 GCA_013180565.1 Candidatus Methanophaga sp. GoMg3.2
TCGTGCAGGGCACACCAACGCCAAAGAACTCATCTTCTTCAGAAACAGGTATATCAGTAACAAAAGTGGGTAACGTCACAGAGGCGAAACCTTCTACGAACGTGAACTTCACCATTGTCATCACTAATACGGGTGACCACATTCTCAATCCGGTGAAGGTAGTGGATACGCTGCCAACGGGAATGAGCTATGTCTCATCCTCGCCTGCTGCGACTGATACTTCAGGACCGATAATATGGACGAATGTCGGATCGCTCGCTTCTGGAGCTACGAAGACGATATATCTCATCGCTCATATTGATTCTGATGCCACGGGCATCCTAAACAACACGGTTAACGGCACGGGAACGCCGCCAGCAGGTGATGACGTCTCAGATGAGGGTTATGCAGAAGTAAAAACACTTAAACCTGCTATCACAGTAACAAAGACAGCATCTCCAACTGCAGGAGCTCCGTCTACGAACGTGAACTTCACCATTGTCGTCACTAATACAGGTGACTACATTCTCAATCCGGTGAAGGTAGTGGATACGCTGCCAACGGGAATGAGCTATGTCTCATCCTCGCCTGCTGCGACTGATACTTCAGGACCGATAATATGGACGAATGTCGGATCGCTCGCTTCTGGAGATACGAAGACGCTATATCTTGTTGCTCATATTGATTCTGATGCCACGGGCATCCTAAACAACACGGTTAACGGCACGGGAAAGCCACCAGCAGGTGATAATGCTGCTGATTCTGATACTGCGAATGTTACTGTTTTGGAACTAGACATTGTCGTGATAAGCGAGGTCTTTTATGATGAATCTGGCACAGACAATAACGAGTTCTGTGTATTATATAACCCCACGGATAGTGACATAGACATTGGCGACTGGACATTGAATGCATTTAAGCAGGATGGTACACCTGAAACCACGACTACTTTCCCCGGCGGTGCAATTATCAATGCTCATAAGTTCTATCTGATTGGCGAGAAGGACCCTCTAAATTCAGGTGATTGGGGTGGGACTGCGATTTCTCCTGATTGTCTTCGTGGCGGTAGTGACTGGCAGAATGGACCTGATGATTATCTTGTGCTTGAAGATAGTGGCGGGAATTACATTGATGGTGTTAGGTGGGGTCATGAGGATGGCAATAACCCACCACCTATACTCGATGTTCCGGACAATAATACGGCACCTGATGCCGCAGCGGGCAAAAGCATCGAGCGGAAACCGTTGGACGGTGGTTATGCACCCTGTCAGGACACGGACAATAATGCTCTTGACTTCGTCGTGCAGGACACACCAACGCCAAAGAACTCATCTTCTTCAGAAACAGGTATATCAGTAACAAAGGTGAGTAGCGTTACAGAAGGAGTTCCTTCTACTAATGTTATTTTCACCATAAACGTCACAAACACTGGTGCTTGTACTCTTAATTCAGTTAAGGTGGTCGATACGCTGCCAGCAGGTATGAGCTATGTGGCAACAGGTACTTCGCCCGCACCCAGTGGTGTGCTTGGAAATACGATCACCTGGGATATTGTGGACTCGCTGAATCCCGATGCTTCCATCAATATCTCGCTTATTGCACACATAGATACAGGTGCTGAAGGCACGCTGACGAATCTCGTTAATGTAACAGGAAAGCCACCAGCAGGAGATAATGTTACTGATTCTGATACTGCGGCTGTTACTGTTTTTGAACTAGACATTGTCGTGATAAGCGAAGTCTTTTATGATGAATCTGGCACAACAGACAATAACGAGTTCTGTGTATTATATAACCCCACGGATAGTGACATAGACATTGGCGACTGGACATTGAATGCATTTAACCAGGATGGTGCACTCAAAACCACGACTACTTTCCCTGACGATGCAAATATCAAAGCTCATAAGTTCTATCTGATTGGCGAGAAGGACCCTCTAAATTCCAGTGATTGGGGTAGGATAGAGATTTCTCCTGATTGTCTTCGTGGTGGTAGTGACTGGCAGAATGGACCTGATGATTATCTTGTGCTTGAAGATAGTAGCGGGAATTACATTGATGGCGTTAGGTGGGGTCATAAGGATGGCAATAACCCACCCGATATACTCGATGTTCCTGACAATAATACGGCACCTGATGCAGCGAAAGGCAAAAGCATCGAGCGGAAACCGT
>QBUN01000021.1 GCA_013180565.1 Candidatus Methanophaga sp. GoMg3.2
CTACCTGAGGATATACTCTTCATCATCTTCTGCATCATACGATGATATTTTATCAATTCGTTTACTTCTGCAGTACTCGTGCCCGAGCCATGCGCTATTCTTCTTAATCTAGACCCGCTTATTATCTTCGGCTCAGTCAGCTCTTCCTCGGTCATCGAATCCATCATCACCTTGAAACACTTCAATTTATCCTCCGTTATTTGGGACATGCTATCATTGATGTCTACACCAAGCCCACCCAAAGGTAGCATCTGCATTATCTTTTTAAACGGGCCCATCTTTTTCAACGCTTCCAGCTGCATATACAAATCCTTTAACGTGAATTTACCCTTCAAGATGTCAACATCCACATCCTCGGGATTTAAGCTCTCCTCAGCCATCGCTATCAATGACTTTATGTCGCCCATCCCCAGCAGGCGAGAGATGAAACCGTCCGATTCAAATTTCTCAAAGTCATCTACCGTCTCACCAGTGCCAATAAATGCAACTCCGGAATCAGTTTCGGCGACAGCAGAAAGTGCACCACCGCCTTTTGCTGTTCCATCCATCTTAGTAATTATAATGCCGGTAATCCCAATTGCATCGTCAAATGCTTTCGCCTGCACCGATGCCTGCTGCCCTATGCTCGCATCCAGAACAATGAACCGCTGTTCAGGCTTTGTTGCCTTTTCTATTTCCATTATCTCGTCTATCATTTCCGGCTCAAGTGCGTGCCTGCCCGCAGTATCGATTATCTTAATATCATACTTATCCAATTCCTTCACACCGCTAGTTACTATCCGCAGGACATTCCTATCTTCTGGCTGACCGTCATAAAAAGGAACGCCGATTTTATCGCACAATTGCCTCAACTGGTCAGATGCCCCGGGTCTGTAGACATCGGCACAGATAACCGCGGGTTTTAAGCCCTTCTTTTGGAAATACCGTGCCAGTTTCGCGCACGAAGACGTTTTCCCGGCGCCATGCAAACCAACCATCATTATTTTCTGCGGTTTTAAAGGGACCGCAACGCCCTTACCGATAATGTTTATCAGCTCTTCATATACTACCTTAATCACATGCTCGCGCGGATTCAAAACCATCTTCTCCTTCAAACTGCGCTCTCTTATGCGGTCTGAAAGCTCCTTCACCAATGAAATCTTAACATCCGCCTGTATCAATGCCCGCTGGATGTCACGCACAAGTTCATCTACCGTTCGCTTATCTATCCGCTTCGCCTTCGCTATCTTCCGAATCGATTCCTTCAACGAACTGCTTAACTTACCTAACATTTCCGTTTATTTTTTAATATAGTTGCCTCTTCTATTTATTTATCCGTCCACAAGATTACACAGATTTTCTTTTTGTAAAAAAGAAAAATTATAGTGTTGTGTTAATCTTGTGTAATCGCGTGGTTTTTTTAGTTAGCAAAACTCATTAATAATCCGTAAGTTTCTTCTGCCGCAATATCACACTTTGCAGCTCAAAGTCGCGTATTGCTAACTTCAGCCCGGTTTTTGCTTGTAATAGCGAATCAATATATTTCAGCGCCGCCATTTTGGTCTCGAAATTCACACATTTATTCCTAAACGCAGCTCGAACCGTCTCTCTAACAACCCAAACGCCCAGCGGGATGAAATAGCTGGGGTGGATCTCTCGAAATACTATGACGCCCGCCTGCCGCCTCATCTTATGTAGCGCTTCCGCAACTGCCAATCTCGCGGCATAATAGCCGCCGCCCTCCTCGGCGTACTGTTTCCGACCTTTAAAGCCTTCGTAATCTTCTACTATTGCCGGTCGCAGAAAAGACGCATCGTTCCAAACAGAGCCCGGAAACCAGGCCTCGAAGTTCTCATACTCAAATAATGTCGGCATCAATAGTATCTGGAAGTGGTTGTCCAGGTATGAGGATTCATAAACATAATAGGAGTCTATGACCGGATATTCCTTTAGCTGCGTTGCCAGCTTCTTGAAGATGAGGTCATCTGTTGCAGTAATGCTCCACCGCGTTGGCACCATTTTTTTATCTCTGTGCAATCCCAACGTACCTGCGGATAGTATCTCGGCGACTTTATAAACGTCCAATCCGAGGTCATACAGCCCTTTAGCGGATTCTACTGCTTTGAGCTCGTCGGAAACGATGCTTTCTACTTGTTTCGGTATCTTTGG
>QBUN01000020.1 GCA_013180565.1 Candidatus Methanophaga sp. GoMg3.2
GTACGTACGGTTCGATGAGGGGACGGAGGTCGTAAGACCTCCTCCTACTCTACTTATAAAAAAATATGAACACATTATCGATCACTGTTGACATCGAAACACTTTTTCTTTTTGTCCCAAAAAGAAAACCTGTGCTAAAAGAAAAATTTATAAAAAAATATGAACACATTATCGATCACTGTTGACATAGAAGATTGGTATCATAAAACCTTTTTGCAAGCAAAAAGCTTTACCAAAAAAACATTTATTGATAAATGGACTGGGAAATACGACTATTTAAGTTTACGTAAGCAAACAAAGAGAGTGCTGGATATGCTGGATTCGTTAGAGAAGATAGGATTTAAATATGATTCTTCAGTGTGTGTTAATTCGTTGTATAATATGACTGATTCGTCTCTGGAAGGTGTTTCATCTTATCCTTATTATACAAAGGATGAAATCGAAGTGATAAAAGTGGATGGATATTCTACCGAATGAATCGAAGTATTATATAAACACTTAAGTGATAAATTAAATTACCATGATAACAAAAGATCTAACATACAATGAACTTCTCACGAACTCCAAGAAGGGATTGAGAAACGGCAACGGGAGAAAGCAGAGATTCTTAGATAAAGCGTTGTACAGGGCGGCGATGGGGTATGCGAGATATGGTAGAAGCACAGTAAATGGAATGCTTGTGGAGAAGCTTTTGGGGCTTATAGAAAGGTTAAAAGAGACGAAAGGTATGCGAATATTTAAAAGGGGATTTGAAAGAGCGGCTGAGATGATGGCTTAAAAGATAACTTGTATGGAAGAAGAAGTCGAAAGGAAGAGGGATAGAAATGAGAAAAAGTTTTCTTATTGGGAGGAGTTGGAAGGTGGCGGTAGAAAGTATTGGTATGAACATAAAAGTCACTAAGAGGGAAATAGCAAATAGAATATCGTCTTATCTCAACCGTTCTATTACGCTTGAGCAGATGGTTGATTGGGCAGAGGACATGATATGCGAAGCCGAATACGAAGAAAAAGATATTGAGTTGATAAAAGAGGTTTTGAGTCGTTTGGGACTTGCGGATGTTAAAGAGTTCGGGCTATCCTGGGATGATTGCTATAATTATCTCTCCCGATTGGGGTATCAAGTCAAAGTTAGCATTTATAGTTACAGTGCACATGCGAATAAAATCAAGGTGGCAGACTAAATTAAACTTTTTTGCAAACAAAAACCTTTACTAAAAAAATGCTTACGCTTCTTTTTTGCAAGCAAAAAGCTTTAGGGGGAGATAAAAAGATGGAATGGGAAGTAGAGGAATTGTGTAAATTAGGTAAAATGCAAACTTTTCGGTAGCTTCAAGAGAGGCATGAGAATATTTAATACGAGAAGATTGTAAGAGGATATACCATGTCACTTGACTTTACATTAGATAAATATAGGGATTTGTGCCAGGCAGCAATTAACTCGCAGTATATTTTATTTTTATTAACGGTGCGGGCTTATATGACGATGCCGAATCCGCCACAGAAGTGTATTGTTCTAAGGCCTGATATAGACAGAAACTTCGGGAATGCGTTGCGGATGGCTGAGTTAGAACCTGAATTAGGGATTCAATCAACTTACTACTTCCGAGTACCTTACACTTTTAAGCCAGATATAATCAGAAAAATTCAGGCATTGGGGCATGAAGTTAGCTATCATTACGAGGTTTTGAGTAAAGCAAATTCAGCTTCTCTATAACCACAAGATTACACATCAAACCTTTAAAAAAGGTTTAATCCAAAACAAAAATGCTTATCACAAAATATGAACACATTATCCATCACGGTTGACATAGAAGATTGGTATCATATCCCTTCGGTAACAGGTTCGCCTTTCGCAGTATACAAAGATGTAAATGAATTCTTTAAGGGATGGACTGGAAGATACGATTATCTAAGTTTACGTAAACCAACAAAACGAGTGCTGGATATGCTGGATGAATTAGATATAAAAGCAACGTTCTTTGCGGTTGTGGTGGACCATTATCCGGGATTGGTGGAATCGATTGCAGAGCGAGGGCATGAGATTGGGTGTCATGGATTGCATCATGCATGTAAGATCGATTCAAAGACAAAGGAGCCGTTGATGAGTGTTAAAGGCGGCGAGAGTTATGATGCACCAGATGAAAGAA
>QBUN01000019.1 GCA_013180565.1 Candidatus Methanophaga sp. GoMg3.2
CGTTCCTGAACATATTGTGATATAGGGCTTATTCAAGTCCCGTTTTGAGGTGATATTGGTTCTCAGTGCCTTCAATTCCTCTTTTGTGTTTATTCTTGGCATTTCTTCCTCCTCCCTACCTACTCATACGTTTCTAAAATCCCCTCTACCATTGCTGGCGTAAGCTTGCCGTGATAAATACCATCTACCACTATCACTGGTCCCATGGCACAACAACCAAGGCAATTTACTCGCTTCAAACTAAACCGCATGTCAGGCGTTGTCTCCCCACCTTTTATCTTTAAATTCCCCTCTATTCTGTTCAGAATCTTCGGCGCACCTCGTACCTGACAGGCTGTACCCAGACAAACTTGTACGATATGCCGACCTACCGGCTCCAGGCTCATAGCTTCATAAAAACTCGCTATTCGGTATATCTGGCTTTTCGGAATCTGCATCCGCACGCTTATTTGCGCTATCGCTTCCTTCGAGATCCAGTTGAATTCGCTCTGGATGTCCAACAGCAACTGAATTAAAACGCCTTCTTCGCCTTTATAGCGCTCTATCATCTCATCCACTCTTTTCAGGTCTATTTCTACCATTTTACCCCATCACCTCTCACCCGCTGCTCTTTTTAGCCCTATGGGCGTCTGCATTTCTCGCCCATAAAGCTTCAAAGGCTTAATTGCCATCTCATCTGCTCCAAGCGACAAAATCAAATAATCATCCGGCAAATTAGAAATCTTAAAATCCATCATTTCTTCCACCTCTCGCTGTACAATCTCCACTCTACCTCCACCTAAAGAAGCTGAGCTTTATCATTACCGATGGACTTATTTTATAGATGAGCTTATAAATGTTGCGCTTTTTTCCGGCTCTTTTGACATAAGATTCTTAAATAAATAAAGTATACCTTTGGGATAAAGAAGTAATCAAAAGATGAAACACCAAGAAGAGATAGAACAATTGAATTCACATGCATGTGCATACTCTGACAAGTTAAATGATACCCTAAACGAACTAAAACGAGTTATTGTCGGTCAGGAACTAGTATTGAGTAAATTGCTGATCTGCCTTATCGCTGATGGGCATGTTCTCCTTGAAGGTGTGCCCGGTCTGGCGAAGACGTTAATGGTAAAGACGTTATCAGATACCGTATCAGCGCAATTCTGCCGAATTCAATTCACCCCAGACCTGCTGCCTGCGGACATTACCGGAACGAAGATCTATGACTACCGAACAGCGAGCTTTAGCACGCAAAAAGGCCCCATCTTCAATAATTTCATTCTCGCCGATGAGATAAACCGGGCACCACCAAAGGTGCAATCAGCTTTGTTGGAAGCCATGCAGGAACGGCAGGTGAGCATACAGGGCGAAACATTTATGTTAGATCGCCCGTTTCTGGTTCTGGCAACACAAAATCCCATAGAGACCGAGGGCACATACAAACTACCGGAAGCTCAAGTTGATAGATTCTCGTTTAAACTGCTGGTTGACTACCCGACGAAGGACGAGGAGAAGGCAATAATCCAGCGGAATACGCAGGGTATTGTGCTAGCACCAGAAAAAGTCATTACCGCGGGGGATATAATCGAAATACAACAGTTTAATCAAAAGATTTATGCCGATGAGAAGATAGAGGGGTATGTTACAGAACTTGTAGATGCAACGAGGTATCCTGAGAATTATACGCTGGGGAGGGATATTAATGGTCTGATCGAGTACGGAGCTTCGCCAAGAGCGTCTATATGGGCTATTCTTACCGGTAAAGCGCACGCAGTATTAAATGGCCGTGGCTATGTTATCCCTGAAGATATTAAAGCGGTTGTGCATGATGTGCTCAGGCATCGAATAATTCTGACCTATGAAGCCGATGCAGAGGGCATTACTTCTGACCACATTATTGATATGCTTGTTGCGAATATCAAGGCGCCGTAAGCGAGTTTGTGAGTTTGTAAGTTAGCAAGGAAATAAAGTATTGACACAGATTAACGCAAACCTTTTTGCAAGCAAAAAGCTTTACCAAAAAATGCGGTGAAAAGATTAATGCCGTTAAAAATAGCCCAGCGAGTCCAACAAAGGAAAAAAATGGATCCGTGTAAATCCGTGTCCTAAATTAAATTTATAGGGAGAAGTTTTTTTATACTTTATATACAACAATGAAAGCA
>QBUN01000018.1 GCA_013180565.1 Candidatus Methanophaga sp. GoMg3.2
ACAAAAGGCGGAGAAATTAAAAGAAGCAAATGGATTAAGAAATAGACTGATTCATGGATATGATAGTCTAGATGATGAGACTGCATGTTATGCGATAATTGAATTGATAGAGGATTTAAGAGATTTTTCTGTTGCGGTGTTAGAATGGAAAAGAGAGAACAGCTCTTAGACGTATTGAAGGATATGATACCCTACGTTAAAGGGATATTGGTCTATGGCTCATTTATTAAGGGCTATGAAGATGTGAAATCGGATATTGATATATGTGTGATAGAAAAGGAAGGTATAGAGTCGAAGGTTTTGTACGAGCGGGTTTTGAAAGTTTCGGCAGATGACAGATACGATATTGTGATATTCAATAGGATACCCTGGTATCTGAGGGGTGAGATACTAGAAAATAACGCGGTTATCTATGCAGAGGACGAGGATGACCTGGATTTTTGGTTATACAAGCAATTAAAGATCTGGAACGGGATGAAAAGGAGGCTACAGTTAGTGTCTGCCGATGATTTAATCGCTAGAGCGGAAGAAGGGCGATTGAAAAAGGATCCACTCACTTGAACTCGAATTCAACATCAATCTTCTTACCTGCAATCTCCTCTAGGGCATCTAGCAAAAGCCGCTTCTTCGCTATAAGTTCCTCTTCCAGTGTAACTATACGTCTCTTTGATCGGTCTATACCTTCTTCTAATCGCGTGAGTTGCCCCTTGGTAGAAGCAATAGATTGCTCGATCTCTGCTTTATTTTCGAGGATCGTCATATCCGCAAGCTTACCTTTACGCTCTTTTATTCTTGACTGTAACAGATCCCTTTTTCCTTTTATCGTGGCTAGTTCAGCATTTAAGAGATGATCTATCCATTTCAATGTCGAGTCCCGCTTTCGATCTTTTAGAATAGAGGCTTCACCTTCTATGATTCTCTTAATAGCGAGGAGAGAGTCATTGATGTCCCCCTCGAGAGCTCGAATTGGGGACAGCAGGATAGAAGATACCGCTCTTCGCTCTTCTGGAGTAAGTGTATGCCGTCCACTCTCATCCTGTTTCTTTAATAAGTTGAGTGGTTTATTAATAGGGGCGAACAATTTGCTAACATCCGATTCAAGCACGTTTAAATCCGCCTCTAACTGTGATAACTCGGTTTCAAGCTCTTTGAGTTGCATCCATTCCGCGTCTTCTTCTATCTGCCGCAACCTCACCCCTTCTGTTTCTATTTTACTTTCGAGTACAAAACAGTCTTCTTCTCGATCACGAACATTCGCCTTCTCCTTTTCTATCTCTGATTTTAGATCTTTTATGGCCTGTATAATCCCCGGCACTTCTTCTAACTTCATTATATGGCTTTCTTTTTCCCGTATTGGTCTAATAAGTAGGTTAAGAGCAGTTTTCAGGCGTTTGAGATCGGATACAACCTCCTTAACTACATCAGGGAAAAGAGACCGAACATAGTAGATGCTCTTCGATGATTTGCCAAGAGTTGATTCTATGTTAGCGGATGTCAGTTTATAAAAGGACAGAACAGTTTTGTAATCGGTTTGCGTGGGAACCGAAATTTTTTCAGTCAGCGTATTGAGCTGTTTCACCATTTTATCTCGGTTCACCAGCCCTAATTTGGTGAGATTGGCCGGCATATTCTCAATTGGTTCAGCGTCCTGAAGCTGGGTTGTATCCTGTTTGAGCCGATCACGTATATCCCCAATCTCACGATATAACTTATCGGCAGTTGCACTCAGACTACGGAATAGCGAGTTCGACACCAGCTCCAGCCAGGTATCTAGCCCATCGAAGGCGACGGTGGACGGTATTTCATCCTTACCAAAGATACTACTTAGCCACTTCACATGTTCCTGTAGGTGCTAGATATGTTTATAGTTTTGCTTCTGCTATGCAACTTCCCGTTATTCTCCGGTCATGTTAAAAATATATGGCAGCACCTTTGACAAAGAACAAAATACCCAAAGAAACCATGAAGATGGCAATTACGAGCATCGTTAATTCGTATCTCCGCCCGACAAAGAAATTCTTGCCTCGGGCGAAAGAGAAAGAGACGAAAGAGTACCACGCGAAATCAGAAAGGAAATGCCCTATGGTAACCAAAATTACTCCGGCTAGAGCAAGCCACTCAAATCCAGTTAATAAAATCGGG
>QBUN01000017.1 GCA_013180565.1 Candidatus Methanophaga sp. GoMg3.2
TCTGATTCAGGTCCCTTGATGGCATTGGCAAAGTTTGGTCTTCCCTCTAAGGTGTGTTCGGTTTATCCCATGCTTACCATATCAGAAACAGTCTATTATGAGGTGGTAACATCAGGCTCAGCGATTGGAGCCAGAGATGCAGCAGAAGTAGATAAATTCTGTCAAAGCAACCAGATTGTAATCTTCCCTTCAAATGAAATAAAAGAAGTTTCTACTGTTGGAATTATATCGTCACAACTTGCAAAAGACTTTGAACCAATGCGCTGAGCATCTATCGGGTGCTATTGGCTTCGATCTGAAAGAGGTTAAATTGTGTAAATACGATATGGCCAGCGGTAATAACCATAAAAAGAATGCAAAAAAGAGTAACCACCGCAAGCCACTTGAAATATACAACTAAACGTTCAACATGTGCCGGTAGAATGTGGATATGAGCGATTTTATTTTTATACTCAGGAACCAATAATGAAATAATAAAGGTGTGGGGGAGATGGTAGGGACAAGAACAATCGAGGTGGTTTTTGAGAAAGGGATGCTTAAGCCGCTGGAGCCCGTAGAATTAGAGGAAGGAGAGAAAGCAAGGATAGAAATTAAGAGTAAAAATAAAATCTTAGATAAACGTGAGAAAACAAGGGAAATTTTAAATAAATTGAATATGTTTAAACCTATCAGTTTAAAGCCAGAAAAACTGGAGGCTATTTATGTTGAATCTCGTCGTTATTGATTCATCGCTTTTTCTAGAAGCCATTCTGTATTTGAGGAGAGGACCTCTTGAAAAGATAATTTCAGGTTATGATGCCTTCGCACCTGTTAACGTTCTTGAAGAAACGCTCTTTAAAACGATAATAGGTATCGTTGGAGAAAATATAAAGAGTGAACACTTTTCAAAGATAAAAAAGGCTTGGATTAAAGGTATTGGAAAAGAAGAAGTTGAAAATAGATTTAATGTGGTTTTAGAACTTATTAAAAACGATTTAGTGAAAATATTGGAGTTAAATGGCCAAATCTTTGGGATTTCTTATCTATTCAGTAAAAAATACGGCTTACTTCCAAATGACGCTTTAATCACTGCTACATGCAAACATTACGGGATCGATAAAGTAGCTACTTTTGATCCTGATTTTAAAAGAGTTGATTTCTTAGAGGTCATTACGCCACAATGATTTATTTCGTCCGTGATATAAAGATGGCAACGATTGCAGCCTCACACGGAATCAATGTGCTGAGTCTGGCATTGTTGGGATGGGGAGGGGGAAAAAAAATGTTGAATGAGTACTATGAGAAGGTAAACAGGAGTAAACGTCACAAGCCACTTGAAATATACAACTAAACGTTCAATAAACAGTTGATGTCCTGATTTAAAATTCTCCCACAAATTACGTATTTTCTTCTTAGGGTCTTTCATAGACTCAGATTCTTCTTCGGGCATGCTAGCGAGGATTTTGTTTTCCATCTCTTATAAATTACCCTTTGTGTTATATAACACCTGGTTAATGGTAGCATCTATGTTTATAAATAGGTGATGCAAATGGCAGATCTTTATCATTGACTAGAATACTGGTTTTGGACTGTCTAAAGTGGAAGCAGAAACGTTATGCGCTAGAATCACACTGTTTAACAGGGATTACTACGAAGGTTCTGGAGGACCGGGTCAGATAGCGGAAACAGTTTTCGCTTTGGGATAACAAGCTAGCAAGCTTATAGTGTATTGCCGAGCGGAAAGAAGGATTAAGGAACTGCGGTTCTGTGACGAACCGATAGAACAAGTAGGAGTTCGTAATTGCTCAGAATCTTGTGGAGTTCGAGCAATTAATTGCAAAATGCAAAATATAAAACGGGTATTTGTATAGCTAACTAAAAAAACCACGAGATTTCACAAGATTAACACAACACTATAATTTTTCTTTTTTACAAAAAGAAAATTTAGCCTGTGCTAAAAGAAAAACACAAATGTTCTTTTGGTAAAGCTTTTCTTTTTAAGAAAAGGTTTGTGAAAATCTGTGTAATCGAGTGGTTATAAAAAGGAGCTAAACAAATACCATATAATAAATCTAATTAACGCCTGACTTCACTTGTAACAGCCCTTTTATTTTGCTCTTCTTGCATAACAAGCGTGAATTCGCGATTCTAGCACTT
>QBUN01000016.1 GCA_013180565.1 Candidatus Methanophaga sp. GoMg3.2
GATCATGTTGATCATGGGATTTACCGGTCTTTTCGTTGATAGAGTGCTTAAGTACCTGGGAAATAAGACCAAAGAGAAATAAGTTATGTTGTCACATGCGAGGTGCAATTGAGCAATCACGATATTCGACAACCTATGGCGGGGGAAGTCGTAACATCCTTCTTCGGATATAGCGGTTTCCTCTCTTCTCCTTGAATAGCTTCCTTCAGTTTCAAATCCGCTCTGCCTGCCTTCATAAAACTCGTATCCCAATCCTCAGTGGCGATATGCAAAAAGCAGTCTTCACCTTCCTTTTTAATAATCAGCGTTATTTCCTTTGTTTCCTCTCCTTCTTTTATCTCCCCTATGATTTTATCACCATCCGAAAGTCCAAACAGGAAGACAGATGAGACCGAAACAAAAAATCCGCTTGACCCCGCTGGAAGAGCACCATCCTTTTTCCGGATGAGCGTATCTTTTACAATGAGTGCCATTTCTTCGCCTAAAACTTACAATATAGTTAAAAGCCTCTATTCCTTATATTTTATATTATGAAAATCCTACTTTTTGTCTCTTCTCAGTGTCCGCATTGTCCAGCAGCCGAGCGGATAGTGAGCAGAGTGGTGCCAGATTATTCGGGGTATGGATTGTCATTAAAGAAGATACGAATGAAAACAAAAGAAGGGAAGGAACGTTCTTCAATGTATCAGGTTAGGGCAATACCAACCACATTGATACTTGATGATAATGGGCATGAACTCAAGAGAATGGTTGGTGTCATGCGTGAAGATACTTTAAGAGCATCCATAGAAAAACTGCTTGGGTTGAGAGAATCAGTTTTAAGCCGAATCTTTGGCCGGAAAAAATAGATCTAAACGTAAAAGAAAAGATGAAAAAGCTCATTTGAGGTGTGATATACACTTATGCAGACAAAATACCAAGAATGGTCAACCGAAGAATTGATAAATGAGTTCGTATTCATCGGAGCTCAGGGTACCTGTCCCTCTGGCAAAAGAGATCTGCAATAGATCGGATTCAATCCCGTATTTGGCTTGTATCCTTGAAGAAGCTATATATAGAGTGCTGGGAGGACCCGGTGATGCCTGGTCGCCGATTCATGCACTCCATCTACTGGGGTGCATCAAAACACCAGAAGCTCTTCACTTACTTATCGGGGTATTACAAAATAGAGGAAAAGAACTCGGTGATTGGCTAACTTGCGCAATTTAAAGATCGGGAGGCTTTTAAAGATATTGAGCAGGCATTTGCGAATGAGCTGATAAAGGAATTTGTCATCAATTTTGAGGATGTCAAGCGTATATACCAGACACCTGACGAAGATATGTCTTACCATTATCATCATGAGAAAGATCCAATGGATCATTTCTCGCAGGAGAATATTGACTATCTCTATAAAATGCATTACGAGACTGAGAAAAAAGAAGGGGCGGCTAAATTTGAAAAACCATTAGAAACATTGGAAACCATCCAAAAAGTATATGACGAAGATACGAAGAGTAGATCAAAATTCACGAAAGGTAAAAGAAAGGAGAAAAAGATTGGTCGAAATGACCCGTGCCCCTGTGGCTCGGGAAAGAAATATAAGAAATGTTGTTTAAGAATCGAAGATACAGATTGAAAGAGCATAAAAAGAAAAACGATGTGTCGTTGCAAAAATATGCAGGTTATTTGTATAACATGCATCTATCTAAAAGTCAGGGATAAAAAATGAGTGGGTCGGTACAACAAGAGGGATGTATCTGCGAACTTGGTTCGGATATAGCACGAAAATGTGGAGATAGGCGAAGTAAGTTCGGATATAAGTTGTTAGATGTCATTGGTCGTCACATAAAGAAAGGAATATAAAACATGACAGCGGAAAAGTTTTCCATAAGTGAAGCAATACACTTTGGATGGAATACGATGAAAAGCAATCTCGGCTTTTTCATCGGTCTTTTGATATTTGTGTTCTTATTTACTAGCCTTTCTTCTATTATTGCGGCCAAGGCAACAGAAGCAAATATTTTTCTTGGGATTATTTTTTACATTGCTGATTTTAGTTTAAGCATATTAATTTCAATAGGATTAGTAAAAATTGCTTTAAGATTCTGTGATAATGAAAAAGGCAGATTTGCAGATCTTTTCTCTCAAT
>QBUN01000377.1 GCA_013180565.1 Candidatus Methanophaga sp. GoMg3.2
TGTGGTTAAGTGGCTGCCAAATAATCCAAAATCAGAAGAAAATGGAGGTTTGATATAGCTTTAAATCTAAAAGGAAGGATTGAAAATGTTGGCAAGGTAATTGTGAGACAGCTTCTTAAGCGGTTAAACTTGACATAAACGAAGTACATTATTGATTTCATCTTTGCAAACATGGCTCTTCGCTATTTCATGTGGGTAGATGTGGTTAAGTGGCTGCCAAATAATCCAAAATCAGAAGAAAATGGAGGTTTGATATAGCTTTAAATCTAAAAGGAAGGATTGAAAATGTTGGCAAGGTAATTGTGAGACAGCTTCTTAAGCGGTTAAACTTGACATAAACGAAGTACATTATTGATTTCATCTTTGCAAACATGTCTATAAACTCTATTCCAACTGCTATGATGTTTATAAAGGGTTGAGGGAGCTCCCAGATGTAGCAAAGAGAGGCAGGATAAGTCCGGTAGCCGCATTGATGTTTTCTGGAACGACGAGGAAGAAAACTTCAAGCGGATAATTTCAAGAGAAATAGGACTTATCATGCCGGGCAGGGGGTTAATTCAACGGCATGAGTGCAGGTAGTTAACGGTTCATAAAGGTATATCGGTCGCTCCACTTTACCGCAAGCGACCGATATACTATGACTAATTTGTTTATGCTGTTACACGGTGTTAAAATCTAAACTTAGGATTATCCTATCGAAGATATTTCTTGGTTATGAAATCTTGTAGATTTTGATAACTACGGACGCTCAACATTCAACATGCCCCTCATGTAATCTGCTTCAGCGGATATTAGGGATATTGAGTTACCCATACAAAACAGCGAAGAGCCAAATTTATGAAGAAAGAGACGGTTCCAACTCCGGTAATCACAGGTATTGATCCTTCTCAACCCAGTGCCAGCCCTACCAGGCAATGGATAACTATCATTGGTACTGGCTTTGTTTCTGATTCAACAGTTACTTTATGCATTGGTTCCAGCACATATCCCATCCCCTCTGACCGCACTGAGTTCAAGAGTGCCACCCAAATAAGAGTTTATGTTGGTCTCACTGACCCCGGTACCTGGACTACCCGAGTAACAAATCCGGGCAATCGTCTTTCCAATCTCTTTAGCTTCACAGTAAAACAGGATATTCCAACTCCAGCAATCACGGGTATTGACCCACTCCAACCTACTGTCAGCCCTACCAGGCAATGGATAACTATCATTGGTACTGGCTTTGTTTCTGATTCAACAGTTACTTTACGCATTGGTTCCAGCACATATCCCATCCCCTCTGACCGCACTGAGTTCAAGAGTGCCACCCAAATAAGAGTTTATGTTGGTCTCACTGACCCCGGTACCTGGACTGCCCGAGTAACAAATCCGGGGAATCGTCTTTCCAATCTCTTTAGCTTCACAGTAAAACAGGATATTCCAAGTCCTGTTCACGACATGGCAGTAACAACTGTCTACACAACTCCCTCTTCGCCAAATGTTGGTCAAACAACAACGATCTACGTGACCGTTAAAAACGAAGGGAACCAACAAGAGAACAATGTGCCTGTTAAGGCACATGTTGATGGTTCTCAAGTGGGCTCAACACAACATGTAACCCTTTCCGCTGGTAAAAGCACAACCAAGTCTTTCTCATGGACTCCAAGCACTGCGAAAACGTATTCCGTCAAAGGTGAAATAGGGGTAGTAAGCGGTGAGACCGATACGAGTGACAACAAAAAGACGATAACTGTAAGTGTACAGCAACAAAACCAACCGCCAACAACCCCATCCATTCCATCGGGAACAAGTTCAGGATACACTGGAACTTCTTATGGCTATTCTACTTCTGCAACTGATCCCAATGGAGATCAGGTGAAATATACATTTGACTGGGGAGAGGGGCCGCAAACAACTACTGGTTTTTATAATTCAGGAGCTACTGCAACCGCTTCCCATAGCTGGAGTAATGAAGGAACATGTTATGTCAAAGTGAAAGCTACGGATAGCAAAGGAGCAAGTTCTGGATGGTCCAGTTCAAAAACTGTTACGATAGAGCGACAAAATCACAAACCAAGTGCATATCTTGACTCAATCTCTCCAAACCCTGCAAAGCCGGGGCAAACTGTTTCTTTCAATGGTCGTGGGACCG
>QBUN01000376.1 GCA_013180565.1 Candidatus Methanophaga sp. GoMg3.2
AAACGGAGCGGGTAAATCTACCCTTATCCGCTGTATAGACCGTATTTTAGCACCTCAGAAGGGCACCATACTGCTTGATGGGCAGGATATAAAGGCGATGCATCAGATGGAACTCGCCAAAAGAGTGGGCTATATCCCTCAAACTACTTCTCAGGTCTTTCCTGCTACTGTCTTTGATACGGTTCTTATGGGTAGACGTCCGCATATCGGCTGGCGAAGCAGCGAAAAAGACACGGAAATAGTTTTAGCGATGCTGAAAATGCTGAACATCCAGGAATTCGCCATGCGTGACATTAACGAGCTTAGCGGCGGTCAACAGCAGAAAGTGTTTATAGCGAGAGCGCTCACGCAAGAGCCCGAGGTCCTTTTACTCGATGAGCCTACTTCTAACCTCGACATTAGATGCCAGCTTGAGGTGATGGACATCATAAAGAATATAGTAATAGAGAAGCGAATCTCGGCGATTATGGCTATTCACGACCTGAATTTAGCTTCAAGATACGCAGATCGGATTGTAATGATGAACAGCGGTAAGATTTTTTCTGCCGGAAATCCTGTTTCCGCACTAACGCCAGAGAATATCGAACACGTTTACGGTGTCGAAGTGAAAGTGGCGAATCACGATGGGAGACCTTATATCGTACCTCTAAAACCGGTAGAACAAAATGGGAGGGGGAATTAGGTGTGAGTTTCGCTTAATTTAAAAACCCAAAAAATGGAAGAAATAGACTGGCCAGGAATGTGGCGGAAAGCATTAGAAGAGTCGAGCTGGGGACAGCGAGCTGTAAAACCAGAATATTGGGATGGGCGAGTCGATCAGTTCGAGGGAGTGATAAAGCAGAGCAATCGGGTGGAGATGATCCTCTCACGAATAGTAATAGAACAGGATTACACGATTCTTGACATCGGTGCAGGTCCGGGCACCGTTACTATACCGCTTGCAAAGGCGGCGGAGGCTCTGACCGCGATAGAACCTTCCGCTGGTATGCTTACTCGCTTAACGGAGAATGCATCGAAGGAAGAAGTATCGAATATAAGATGCATAGGCAAGAAATGGGAAGACGTAGAACGAGGAAAAGATATAGACGCGGGAGAGTATGATGTTGTTCTTGCGTCATATTCAATTGTGATGAAAGAGATAAGGTCAACACTTTTGAAGATGAACGATGTTGCGAAACGTTATGTTTACATCTTCACCGGTGCAGGCCATAAAACGGCAAGCAATTCGTTTTGATCAACGATTCATAGTGGAAAGCCCAGCCCGGACTACATATATCTTTACAACATACTCTATCAGCTCGGCATATATGCAAATGTGGATATAATAGATTCCAACTTTGAGATGCGATTTCCGGATCTCGATGTTGCGGTTCAGCATTATATTCAGCATTTTAATGTCTCATGCACAAAACTTGTCAACTCATATGATGCGTTTTTTGAAGAACTAAAGGGTGCGGATATAAATGTGCTGCTTGGCACCGATGAAGAGCGGCGGATAAGAAGCGATACGATTGCACTCGCATTTCCGTCTTTTACTAGGATGTCCTTTGTACTTTACCTTGGTATTGGTACATTGAATCTGATCTCAGATATTTATGAGCGAATAATAAACAAGGCATGGGTTAAGTGACTATCATCTTTATCAAGGATCTTAAGCATTCACATTTTGTTGCCCGTTTTGTTTATTCTCGATTTTTCAAAAAAAAATAAAAAAATAGTTCTCCGCTCCTTCTAGACCACTTGAACCAGCCTCTACTACTCGACGGCAACGAGACTGAGTTTGTGCGTATCTTCAACCGCCTGTATTTGGTTGAGTTCCGCTTCGGTCAACGCAGTGGGTTTGGCATTGAGATCACATCGAAAGGCCAGAACGGTCTTCCCCAACTCCTTTTCCAGTGACACAACCGCCTCTTGCTCCCCCTTATCGAGTTTGCCCAAGTTACACATCATGTTTCAGCACCCCCTAATAACAGTTTGCACATACGAGCTTAAAAACTTTTAGAGTTGTTACCTCTTGGGGTAACGGATATGAGTTCAAGTGTTTATTTTGGTATATAAACTATAACTTTGCGTTTGCTCCGCATTAATTATCATAACCCTCCAACCATACATCTAACTGATGCATCCAGA
>QBUN01000375.1 GCA_013180565.1 Candidatus Methanophaga sp. GoMg3.2
ATTCTTATATAGGGCCGTACACAAGTGTCGGGAATAACTGTGTAATAGAAGATACGGAGATAGAAGATTCGATTGTAATGGATAACTCAGAAATATTAGGCGGAGGCAGAATAATTGAGAGTTTGATAGGGAAGGAGGTGAAGATACGAAGGCGAGAAGAATTGCCAAATGGCAGGAAGTTTATCGTGGGTGATGACTCAGAAATAGTAGGCTAAAATGATGAATATACTTGTAACTGGCGGATTGGGATTCATAGGTAGCAATTTCATACGGCATATGAGCGAAGAAGCGGGAGCTTTTGAATTTGTAGTGATTGATGCACTGAAATATGGGTCTAACGAGGGCAACTTAAAAGATTTGGAGTATAAATTTGTTAAAGGCGATATTTGCGATTATGAGTTGATGTCTAAACTTGTTAAGAATGCGGATGCAGTAGTGAACTTTGCTGCGGAGACGCATGTTGACAGGAGCATATCCAGTCCCTATTCCTTCATAGAAAGCAATGTACTCGGCACCTACACTACATTAGAAGCGATGCGGAATGTCAATTCAGATGTAAAGCTTGTTCATGTGAGCACGGATGAGGTGTATGGCGATATAGCGGAAGGCTCTTTTAAGGAGGACGATGGTTTAAAGCCTTCTTCTCCGTATTCCGCGAGCAAAGCATCTGCTGATATGTTCGTTTTGGCTTATGTGAGAACTTATGGGCTAAATGCTGCGATTACAAGATGCACGAATAACTATGGCGATTATCAATCTCCGGAGAAGTTAATACCAAAGACAATAATCAGGGCTAAGTTAGATATGAAAGTGCCAATTTATGGTACCGGGAAGAACGTAAGGGACTGGATTTATGTACGAGATCACTGTGACGCCATACGTTTAGTTCTGGATGGAGGCGAGAAAGGCGAAATATACAATATCGCAAGTGGGGCGGAGCGGGATAATTTAGCGGTTGTCACGGAAATCCTAGACATAATGGGTAAAACGGATTTAATAGAGTTTGTAGAAGACAGACCTGGACACGATATACGATACAGCCTGGACTCATCAAAAATAGGGCGATTGGGCTTCCAACAGAAATATGGTTTTAAAGAAGGGCTAAAAGAGACGGTAAACTGGTATTTAGAGAATGAATGGTGGTGGAAGCCGTTAGCAGATGAAAAGATATTGCATCCAACACCCTGGAAATTGGAGTGGTAAGATGAGGATTTTTATTACTGGTGGAAGTGGATTAGTAGGCAGTAAAATTGCCGAAATCGTGATAGACAAGCATGAGATTTATGCGGGGTATTGTCATAATAAGCCGGAATTTGGAGTGCCCGTAATGCTCGATTTGGCAAAAAATACTGATTTGGACCTGATCGCCAGGATAAAACCGGAGGTTATCATTCATACTGCAGCACTTACGAACGTTGACGATTGTGAAGCAAATAAAGAGTTAGCGTATAAGATAAATGCAGAAGGTACAAGAAGAATTGCGGAGCTGGCAGCCAAATTGGGCGCTTTTATCGTCTATGTTTCAACAGATTATGTGTTTTCAGGAGATAAAGGGCTGTATAAAGAAGCGGATGAGCCAAATCCTATAGATTACTATGGCTATACAAAATTATTGGGTGAGCAGTATTGCGATAGCGTAGCAAGACCCTGTGTTATCTATGGCGCAAAACCCGCGAGTGGAAAGGTTAACTTTGCGTTGTGGCTTGTAAAAGCGCTCAAGAGCAAAGAAAAAGTTAAAATTGTTACCGATCAATATGTGACCCCGACATTAAACACGAACTTAGCGAAGATGCTGCTGGAGATAGCGGAACGAAGACTAGAAGGGATATTTCACTTGGCGGGTAAGGAACGAGTTTCGAGATATGAGTTCGCATTACGAATTGCAACTAAATTCGGACTTGATGAGGATTTGATTTTACCCTCGAAGATGGCGGATATAGGCTGGCTTGCCGCGCGCCCGAAGGATTCATCCTTAGATACCGCAAAAGCATCGAGATGCTTGAATGAAAAGCCTTATGATTTAGATACTGCATTAACATTGTTAAAGGAGGAACTGGAAAAATGCTAAAAGGACTGGAAGTTAAGGCGTTGAATAGGTTTGCAGACGAGCGTGGCTTTTTTACAG
>QBUN01000386.1 GCA_013180565.1 Candidatus Methanophaga sp. GoMg3.2
TTAACGTTCATAATCCGCGCACTTGGAAGAGCTCTGCTCGAATTACAGGACTATCACCTGGGTGGTATGATTCCATTGAACATAAAAAACCATATCCTAGCCGATTTTCATGCCTTTGAAATTCAAGTCGTTCCCTACATAATTGGCCATCTCAGGGTTGCGATGTCGTTGGAAAAAGTGTGGGATTATGAATTTGATAAAGATGATCGATTTCAATTCTACCTTACTAATACGCTGGAGATGAAAGAGCCGGAACAAGAACTTCTGCTACCGCAGCTCACAGAGGAAGGTCGAGAGGCGAGGAAGGTGAAAGAGGAAGTGCCTATTTTGGTTGTGCTTGGTAATCCGCCTTATTCCGGCATTTCTGAAAACAAGGGGAAATGGATAACTGGATTGATTGAGGATTACAAATACGTTGATGGAAAACATTTTGGGGAGAAGAAGCACTGGCTACAGGATGATTATGTGAAGTTCATCAGGTTCGGGCAGTGGAAGATTGACCGTACAGGAGAAGGGATTTTAGGATTTATCACGAATCACAGCTATTTAGATAATCCCACTTTTAGAGGTATGCGGCAATCGTTGATGACGAGTTTTGATGAGATTTATGTGCTGAATTTGCACGGGAACTCGTTGAAGAAGGAGAAATGCCCTGACGGCAGTAAAGATGAGAACGTGTTTGACATCCGGCAGGGTGTGGCTATCGGGTTATTCGTCAAAAAAAGAGCAAATGGGAAACGGGATTGCGAAAGTGTATTACGCGGAGAAGTGGGGGCTTCGTGAGGCTAAATACAAATGGCTTTTGAGGAATGACATTGAAACAACGGAATGGGAAGAATTAAAGCCAAACAGTCCTTTTTATTTCTTCGTGCCGAGGGATGAGACTTATCAAGAAGAATATGAGAAGTACTGGAAAGTCACGGATATTTTTCCTGTTAATAGTGTGGGCATTGTCACTGCACGGGATAAGTTTGTGATAGATTTTGATAGAGACGCTTTAAAAAGGCGAATTGAGATGTTTAAAGACTTATCAATACCTGATGAAGTCATTAAGCAGAAATTTAAATTAAAGGATACCAGCACATTTAAACTCAGAAGATCGAGAGAGACGTTATCGAAGGATGATAAATGGGAACAATATTTTAGTGAGATACTATACCGTCCTTTTGACAGAAAGAAGATTTATTATACGAATATAGTTGTTGAAAGACCTCTTTTAGATGTCATGCGGCACATGATGCAGGAGAATATTTCTCTTTGTGCCATGAGACAAGTTGCTTTAGATGAAAATTATACGCATTTCTTAGTTTCTCAATATATGGTGGATAACAGAACATTCTTAAGTAGTAAAGGAATTATCCAACAATTCCCCCTCTATCTTTATCCCGACGAATCAAAAGGTAAATTGATAGGTGAGAAAGCATCCAAACCAGAACGTATTCCAAACATAAGCAAAGAGTTTTTACAAGCAGTAAAAGAGGCAGTAGGCACAGAATCAACACCAGAAGAGATTTTCTACTACATCTACGCTGTTCTTTACTCGCCTACTTACCGCAAACGCTACGAGGAATTTCTGAAGATAGATTTCCCGCGGGTTCCGCTGCCTTCAGACCTGGAGAAGTTCAAGAACCTGAGCGAACTCGGCAAGGAACTGGTGGAACTGCATTTACTCAAACATTCTTCTTTGAGCAAAACAGAAATAGGATTTCCGGTGAGTGGCCCGAATACTGTGGAGAAAGTTAGTTACGATGAAGAAACCAAAAGGGTATATTTCAACAAGGAGCAGTATTTCGATGGTGTTTCAAAAGCGGTATGGGAGTATCAAATCGGTGGTTATCAAGTAATGGCGAAGTATTTGAAGGATAGGAAGAAGCGGGAGTTATCACTGGAGGAGATCGAGCATTACAGGATGGTGGCGAAGGCGATTGCGAGGACGATTGAGGTGCAGGGGGAGGTGGAGAAAGTTTTTGGGATTGTGGCAATGGGCTAAAAGTGGGCTATCAAATTATAAAGGTTTATATGCCCCATTTCTCGATGTGCTCATTTGACACGCCCTTATATTAGCTTCACATTCCGCTTTGACTTTACTTTTTCATATAATTTTCCATCTGTAGTCAGAAGAGGCACCTTTTCTCTTTCTGAAGCAGCAATGAAAAAGGAATCATATATTGTAATTTTATCCTCTATCGCAATTGCAAAGGCATCTTCGAGCAGTTTCCGCGTACTGATAACCTCGCAAACACTAGTAATAAAATCTATGCCCCTTCTTAGCGCTTTTAATGCAATCTCATTTGATTCATCGAAGAACATTACTCGCTTCCAGGCAACATTCGCCACTTCGGCAATCGCAATGTCAACAGTTATCAATTTATAATTCTCCGCTGCCATTTCAGCCTTCTCAGAAGAGTCCTCTTTAAAAAATATCGCTGCAATAACACTTGAATCAAGAATTACTTCATCTGCCATCTCTATCTGCCCTTATTAGTTCAGCAGCACTCACGTCTGCCTTCATATCTTTCCTTATCTCCTTTGCCTCAGCAAGTATCCTTTCCTTACTCTTATTTTTGACCAGCTCTTCCACCAGCCGTCTTATTTCCTCTTGCCAGTTTATCTCTTTCAGCTCTTCCATCGTCTTACGTAATTCCACTGGAACTCTTATACTATATACAGTTTTTGTAGACATAACATTATGTTTACTTTAGTGGTATATAAATGTTGAAGCCATAAAAGAAGCGTTAGCTACAGAACCAACACCAGAGCAAATTTTATATTACATCTACGCGGTTCTTTATTCGCCTACTTACCGCAAACGCTACGAGGAATTTCTGAAGATTGATTTCCCACGGGTTCCGCTGCCTCTGGACCTGGAGAAGTTCAATAACCTGAGCGAGCTTGGCAAGGAACTGGTAGAACTGCATTTGCTGAAGCATCCTTCTTTGAGCGAAACGAAAATAGGATTTCCGGTGAGTGGCTCGAATACGGAGGAGAAAGTCAGTTACGATGAAGAGAACAGGAGGGTATATTTCAACAAGGAGCAGTATTTCAGTGGTATTTCAAAAGCGGTGTGGGAGTATCAAATCGGTGGGTATCAGGTAATGGCGAAGTATTTGAAGGATAGGAAGAAACGGGAATTATCTTTAGATGTGCTAGAACATTACATGAAGGTGGCGAAGGCGATTGCGAGGACGATTGAGCTGCAGGAGATGGTGGATGAGGTTTTGTGGCATGGGGAATATTAAAAGCCACTATTCTTTATTTAATATCTTTCGTTTGATAGGTTCATCAATATCAGCAGAGCATAACATGATTTGGTCTTCATCAATTACTATATAATTCTTTGTCGTTTCAACATCTCGTTTATAATCAAGCCACCCGCCTGAGTTAATAATTCCTATATTAAACTCGTAATATTCTTGTTTTTTGTCTTCTGATTCCACGGCCTTTTTAAAGTCCAAATCAGTCATTCGGTAATCACAAAAGCATGCATTGTGGGTATGACCAAAGATAAAATAATCAAATTTCACGTTATGATTTTTATCTAACAGCTTTTTATACCGGACTAACAGATCTATTCCTTCCATAACTTCTTCGCGTGAAGATATCCTCCGGTTATTTTTGATTTTCTTACGGATTAATAAGTAATTCAAAAAATTTCTGATTTTCCAAAAAGCCCGCCTAATTCTTCCACCTGCCTCATGTGGATAAAAAGTGAAGGGGTAATATACCGTCATCCCTGCTTCAAAATCCTTTTCAGTATATTTCCCTGTTATTAATTTCTTCACTTTAGCATTTATAGCCAAACCAGTTTGAACTTTATCTGCGTGATGCCCATGTCTCAATAGAATTCTCTTCTTCGATTTACTTAGTTGGATCACATATTCAGGATATCTAATTTCATCGATTACCGCTGTTAAACGTTCTGTTTCTGGACTACTACCAAAAATGTTATTGAATACCTCTGAAAATTGATCTCTTGAAAATAGAAGTGAAGATTTGAAATCATTGGAGTTGGAATTAGATACGTTCTTTCTACATTCTGAAATAATATAGTGGTCGTGGTTCCCAATCATCAAAATAACTTTCATATCTATGTTGTAATCTTCTTTCTGTGTTTTCTTGATATCTCCGAGGGAATCAAAAAAAGTTACCGAATCAGAAATTGCCTCTTTAGCTGTAGCAGTTCCAAACTCAAAAATGTCCCCTAATAATATGAATTCGTTTATCGCACCATATTTCTTCAATTTCTCGGAAAAAATTTCGACTTGCTTATTATTTGATAATATTGCTTCTGCTTCTCCAAAATGAGTGTCCGAAATAATTACGTATCTTTTTGCAGTATTTACCCCTTCAATTTTTTCGGTTGTCACAAATTGCCTTATTACATTTCCGAGTATAAAAGCTTTTCGGTTTTTTTCTATGGCAAACTTCATCTGCTGGGGTCTCCTTCTTTGAACGAAACAGAAATAGGATTACTTGTGAGTGGCTCAAATACGGTGGAGAAAGTCCGTTACGATGAAGAAACCAGAAGGGGGTATTTCAATAAGGAGCAGTATTTCGAGGGCGTTTTTAAAGCGGTATGGGAATATCAAATCGGTGGGTATCTGGTGATGGCGAAGTATTTGAAGGATAGGAAGAAGCGGGAGTTATCACAGGAGGAGATAGACCATTACAGAAGGGTGGCGAAGGCGATTGAAAGGACGATTGAGGTGCAGGAGGAGGTGGATGGTGTGATGGGATGAGGGTTAGGTTTTACGTAGCAGTTTTAGATTTTAATATTAATGCAAAAGTTAATATTCAAACAATCCGTATTTTTATCTAATAAAGGGGCGGCAATATGGGTAGAGAGGAAAGGCTAAATATCATTCGTGAAATCGAGCAAGAGAGAGAATCCCGTGTATTGGTATTCATAACCGGAGATAGAAAGGGTTTAGAAACCAAGATTGCAACTGATTCTTTCCCCTTTTGTCTGGAGCATCTTAGGGAGATGGGTCATCAGAGACAAATTGATTTGTATCTTTACAGCACTGGTGGAATAACCATGGCAGGATTTGCATTAGTCAACCTCATAAGGGAATTTTGTGACATCTTTAACGTGATAGTCCCCTTTAAAGCTCTTAGCTGTGCTACTTTAATTGCTTTAGGTGCAGATAATATTTACATGACTAAAATAGGGCAATTAAGCTCCATAGATCCATCTGTCAACCACCCTCTTGGCCCTCACACATCAATACCAGGACAACAAGCTACGCTCGTACCTGTTAATGTAGAAGACGTTAACAGTTATTTCGATCTTGCTAAAAACGAGTTAGGGTTGAAGGACGAGGAATCTTTGGTTACCGTATTTGAAAGATTGTCACGTGATATCCACCCTCTCACCCTTGGAGCGATTAATAGAAGTAGAGAGCAAATACGCTTTCTAGCTAAAACTCTGTTATCCCATCATATGGACGATCAAACTAAAGTAAATAAAATCGCTGAAACTCTTGTTGGGGGAAGGTTTTCACATGATTATCTAATTGGACCCAAAGAAGCAAAAGAAGTATTTGGATTGGAAATAAGGGATATGTCTGAAACCCTGACTAGAAGAGTTATGGAATTATACCAGGAATACGACAAAGTGCTTCAACTGAGCGTCCCCTATAATCCAGAAATAATCTTGGGCGCTAATGAGGTTGCCACAGGCAATCTTAATGGCGCAATAATTGAATCTGATAATTTAACACATGTTTTTCGTACAGTAAAAGAGGTTAAAAGGGTATCCTTAGTCCCGCCAGTGGTTCCTTTACCTACTATAGGCAGTCAAGAAAGAATAATAAGCATAAATTGGTTAGAGGATAACAGTATATAACTATAAATACTAAGAAAAAATATGTTAATAGGAGGATGTGGGGAAAATGTCTGGCGAAGAAATGATTGTAAATCTGGAAGGTGGAACTGCGAGATTAACTTCAGCATGCTTATTAGATGTCACCAATGCCGTTGGTTATATAAATGATAATACTTCCTCAAATATCGAAGAAAGTATTATCGCGAAAATATCACCATTTGGGCTTTTTAAGCCGCTGGAACGGAGTGAAAAATTCAGAAAAATTCTAAAAAGGTCAATTGAGAAGAACCGGGATTTATTAGTGGAACTCTCGAAATACTAATGAATTGAACTATGTGTATCTAATAAAGGAGGAACTCGTAAATATTCATGATGCCATTCTCTCTGAGTCGGATGGAGATCAGGGCATATACGGAGGGTTAATAGATTTATGTGTTGAGAGTCCTCAACGTGAAGTTTATAGCTATGAACCTCACAAAACATTATTGGAGAAAGCAGCCGCTTTGATGTACAACGTCAACACACTTCACCCATTTGTTGATGGTAACAAAAGAACAGCTTATATAGCGACAAATGTTTTTCTTGAGTTAAATGGCTGCACAATCGTGGCTACAAAAGAGGAAGTGGTGGGAATATCCCTTAAAATAGACAACGGTAACATGGATGTCAATGATATTACCTCTTGGTTGGAAGAGCACACACGTGAGATGCCAACTATAGACCTCTAGGTGTTAACACCATGACCTTTCGAGAGCATTTTCAAAGCGGTGTGGGAATACAGAATAGGTGCTTACCGGGTAGCAGAGAAGTATTTGAAGGATAGGAAGAAGCGGGAGTTATCACTGGAGGAGATAGAGCATTATATTTCAACTCAAATAAGATCAGGAAGTGAAATTAACTTCTTTCTTAAAGATGGAGTGAAAATACCCGTATTCAATAAGGAAATTATGCGTGCTCGCATTGCCCCTTCATTTGGTAGCAATCCACTGTACTTTGGTGTCTGTAATAGGAAAAAAATAATCAGCACCTTTCTAACAGCTTCTCCCAAAAATACAATATCATCCACCGTGACTGGATGTTTGAGTTTTTCTCCATGCACAATCTTTGACCGCTTGTCATAAAGCTTCTTAAGTTTGTCTTTATTAGACATAAACTCTTGTTCGTCTTTTGAAATTAATAAAGCAGCTCTAAAAGATATCTGAAACTTTACTTCACTCGTGCCTTCGGTTAGAAGTGACTCAAGGACAATCATATAATCAATTAGTTTATCTTGCAACTTCTCTTTTTCCATGGCAGATTCGAAATAATCCAATGACAAACTGAAGTTTTCTCGGAATTTTTCTCCTGCACCCTCACCCCAAAGAGAGGAGAACTTTTTAAATTTCGTTATGTTGAAGTTGTCAAAGTTATATTTGATTTGTGATTTACTAGGAGATCCAGAACCAGGACCACCCATAGAACCGAAAAACCGTGATTGGACCTTTTGGGAGGGATAACCGAAGCAGATGTCTCCATTCACAAATAATCTTAGTTTTGTTAATAATTCCTTAATACCAAAATTGATATTAGGACTGGGCATAAGCACGTTTGGCGGTCTCTTAAAAAGTCCTGAGATTTCAAGGTAAATTCTGGCAGAATGAAACGCTAATTCCGAACGGCTATACCGTTCATAGCCTCCTATAAAATCGACAAGTTCACAAAGTTCCTTTTTGATCACCTTAACTGTTGCTTTTTTACTATCGGTTTTTATTGTGAACAAAGGGAGTTCCATGGAGTTCGCAAGTGTGACATTGTATATGGGTACAAGAACAAGAAATGGAAAATACTCGCTGTATATTTCATCTTCCCATTCACGATAGACACCAGCAAAAACCGATTCATCGAAGTGCTTGTTCGTTTTTAACATCGCCTGAATGGACTCCTGTACAAGCCCATTACAGGCATCTCTCCAAAATTCATCGGGAAGCATCTTTTTAAGTCGCAAATTTTTTTCCAGCACAGAAAGAACTTTACTGTACTCTTCTAAATCAGGAACATCGCTTTCCGCTAATCGGTTTCCTGATGTTCTATTGTGCACCAAGATGAAATTGAGTTCATACAAATTGTCATCAATTTCCTTTTGGGATTTTCCTCGGATATAAATCGAAAAAATGGCCCTTGTGAACTCTAGGCAATGCCTAAAGAGTGGCTTATTTTTCATCTCCTTCTCCATTTCCTGATTACACACCTAATTTTATTAATTATTCCCACGGATTATTATTCATTATTCTCCATTCTCTTCACTAAATACTCACCCCTTGTATCTTAAAATTCAGCTCATATTCAAACAGACTTAAGTCAGGAATAATAGAACAGGCATACTTCAATTTCTCATCCACTTTTTTAGCCACAATAACGCCTTTAGCCCCTTCATCCTTTGCTAAATTCTGCTTTATCCAGCCCATATACCGTGAAATCTGCCCCATAGCCTTATCCGCACCTCTACTGAGTTTCAATTCGAACACCACGAAGTTAATGTTCAACTTCGCCTCTCCTGTACTTATAACCCGTGCTGAACAGGAAATCATAGCGGGCATTAGCAATCCGCGGTCTCTTATTTTCCGGATAATGGATTCTCGATGGGTGGTTTACAGTGCACACGATGATCTGACAATTTATGGTACTCTCATTCACCTCGCCGTACTTATTCCTGATATAATCCTTTATCTCAGAATATGTGGCCTTACCGCCAAGATTCTCGACTGCTTCTTTTATCATTTGCCAGACGTACGGTTTGGTGTTCCTCTATCTCCCGCCTATTTTACCCTTATTTTAGACCACCTGTAAGAACTTTAAAATCGTGTTCGGTTATCCTACGAGTCGCTTGAACGAACCAAGCCCAGGACTTATTTAGTTCTCTATTCTTAAAAGCATCTAATTGACTCCTCAAGGTTGCATCTATAACGATGGGATTTTCCAAATAGAGATAAGCTTCCTTAACATGAAAAATCCACGGATATCGTTCACTGTGATGGACTTTAGGATGCTCTTTGCGCTCTGGAAGTGAATCACTCTGAGCATGAGCAACTACACCTTTCCCGGTAGAGTAAAAACAAATGTAATCACCCGGTTTTAAATGCCGCCGCCCAGGTGTTCGTTCTCCAAAAGCATAAATCTTCTCTTCACCGACAAGGCTTTGGATGCATTCGTCAGCAGTTTGTTCCTCATCACTTTTTACAGGCGTAAGCCAATATTGCCTTTCCAGTTCTGTAATTTCTACATTCTCGGTAGTTTCTTCTTTAGTTTCTTCTTCCACCTGACGTTGGGCTACAAGACGCGCCATCAAATCCACAATAAGGTCAACAGTTGTCCCTGAAGGTCTAAGCACCGCAAGAATATCGTCATGGCTAACATCATATCCGTTAAACAGTTCTGCAAGCGATAGTAGAGATTCCACAGATATAATACGAAGTTGGTGCGTTCTCTTCTCGGCAAGAATGGCATTCTCCAGTTGCCGTAGCTCTGCATCCGGGCGCCCGATAACATAAAGTCCTATCGCATGGTCCCAATCAGATATTTCCTTCTCAGAAATCAGCGCGTCTACGTAGCCAATGAGTGTGGCAGTCTTGATGGCATATATATCGGTTGTTTTGACCTCAACAACAATAAAAAACGGCGTAGGAGACTTCCAAAGTCCATCGAATCCAATTTTGTTTTGAACACCCTGATACCGCCCAAATATCACTTCAAATCCTAAAAAATGCCCCAGGTAATTAACCAAATCTTGTAGAGCACGATTGTATTGGTTGCCTGAATTTCTCAGACATTCTTCAATATAGTCTCGAATCTGCCCTACCTCTGTTATATTCTCTTCAAGGAATCTTCGAAAACGCTCACGTGATGTCTCGTCTCCCGGTGTGTCATCCAACTTTCCCACCAGGCCCAAAATTTCTTTTAAGGCAATGCTCATTCTTTCTCCTCATCCTCCTTAAGCTGCAACTTTATCTTTTCAACTATTGATGAAAGAATCGCAAAAAAACGCTCTTTTTTGTCCGCGTCAATGTCGTTTTTGATAAGCCACTTCTGCTCACTCTGTGCATTTTCAAAAGTGCCAAGTTGAACGAGTTCCTGTCTGTATTGCTCTATAATTGGTTCTGAATCCAGAATGTTATTTCTGATTTCTCTGAATGCGGTATAAACGCCTTGCTTAAATACAGATTTCGGAGGGAAGCCAAATAGAATTGCCACATGCTTTCCATTTAAATCTGCATTGATAGAAAACCCTTTCGTACCCCAATGAACGGGAAGCCCGTTTGTTTCTGCGGAGACAAGCAAATCCTCGAAGAACGCTCTTCCAAATTGGTCCAATGAGTTGACAAACTCTGCTTTATCAATCCTCGGAAGTGCACCCGAACTGACCTTCTTCGTTAAAGATATATCTTTCCCAATCACAAAATCACTTGAGATAATTCGTTCACCCGCTTTGGTTTCAAAATACTTGAACTCCAGGCAAAAGACCTCAATCCCCTTCTTTCGAAGGAAAGTCGAAGTTTGCTTGATTTCTTTTGTTATTACTTGTCCTACAATAATCAATTTCTGATTTCTATTGAATGCAACTGCTTCATCCTCTTCAAGTTGAAAATAGTTTCGATGATAATCAATTAAGCCCGGATTTTCCTCGCCACTGTAATCTTTAAAAATGCGCTCTAATTGGCTATATGAAAGGCTTTCTACAAATGATGCATATTCAAGAATTTGGGCTAGGGTCTCTCGTGGTGTGCGATCTCGTTTCAATTCTATGACTACCACGTTACCTTCTCTATCAATCCCAAGTAAATCAATAATTGAGCCGAGGTTTGTCGGAACCTGACGACCGATTATGAGTACATTCTCATCCTCTAAGATATACGCAGGGTTGTTTTCAAGCCAAAATTCCAATACCACCTCTTGATTGCCTTCCTTGAAGTCACGTTCTGCATACCGAATGAACTTTCCATCTGTATTCACTCTAAATAATTTCATATTGCACTTTTAATTTAAGCCATAGGTTATATATATGTTATTCACAAATGTTTTGTAACAGCTAAAAATCACAGCAGAAGTCATTTTTGCCCCTTCTTCCTGTAATATCGAATTAACCGCGATATTAGTTCATTTACACTGCAACTCTCAGTGTCTGCTATCTCGTTCAACTTTTTATAGTTTGCCGCGGAGATCGTTTTGTCCAGAACTTTTACGTTGCCGTCATTCCAATGTAGAACTTTTCTACCATCTAATATGAACCGCTCGGGGTATTCATTCGCAGCCATCCTCTTTGCTTGATTCCATGCCTCGTTAATATCTCGTGTTGTGCTCATTTGACCCACTATCCCTAACGCAGCAACCACGTGATCCTTCAAGTTAGTAGTTCCCGATGGTAACTGCACGAGGACTTCAAGCATCATCTTCGTTAATTTGTTCGTTGATATACCGAGACCGAAACCTCTTCTTCCACCAAGCATTTTTTAAAACATCCCGTTCTTTCAATGCACTCACCTTTAGGATGGAAAAACCAAGGATATTTCCGTCCTCATCGACTTTTTCCATCACCGCATCGTTTTCCGTCTCCCTGAAATATCCCGCTTTACGCTCAAAAATGACCTCAAGGTAATCACCTTCGCCATCATGCCATATTTTTTCTGGAACCTTAAGCTTTATTACTTCCATGTCAATCACCATCATATCTATATTTGTTACTCACCTAATAAAAATGTCGTCACCCTTGCAAAGCCAAGTTAGGCTATTGTGAATATCGATTTAGATACCAAAAAATAGGAAAAGGGAGGTTATGGCATTGTTGGAAAAGCAGGATTATCCGAGACTATTCCATTAAAGAAGGGAAGACCATTAAGTGTAAATGTGGTAACTTAATTGGATTGGACGAAGGGAAATGGATCAAATTAAAGCGAAAATCATTCCGCTATACGGGAACGAAGTAAACCAAATAATTGGAGCTCATTCTTGTCTTCGCTATACAAATACAATATCAGAACTATATTATGATTTATGTCCGCACAACAAAGGAGCATATAGTATAGATTGCAAATGATAACTAAGTATATGGATAATGATACAAACCATCGCACGATCTGTGGCGTGGACATGGTCGAGTTAGCGGAGAAATACGGCACACCGCTATATGTCCTTTTTGAAGAGCTAATCGAGAGCAATTATAAACAGTATCAAACTGCACTTACCGATGTATATAAAAACCACCTCATTTGCTATGCCGTAAAGGCTAACACAACATTTGCAATTCTCAAACTCTTAGGTGTGCTTGGTGCAGGCGCAGATGTAGCCTCGGAATATGAATTGCAATTTACGCTTGATGCTGGCATACCACCGGCGAAGATAAGAGCAAATGGTAACTGCAAGAGCAAACAATATTTGGTAGAATGCATTAAGAACGGAATATTGATCAACGTAGACCCAGAAGAGGAATTAGACATATTAAATGAGACAGCACGAGAATTAGGAATGACGGCAAAGATAAATTTGCGGCTTGCTGGGTTTCCACTCAAGCATATAACGTCACCGGCAATAACAACATCCAGCGAATGGAGTAAGTTTGGTATTCCGGTTCAGCGAGCAAAAGAGGTCTTCCAAAAGGTTCTGAACTTAGATAATTTGATTCCCAATGGCTTGATGGTTCATCTTGGATCTCAGATTACAGATATGAGTGCATACCATCTGGTACTTGATGAACTGATAAAATTAGCGGCGGATGCCGATAAAATCGGCTTTGACGTTACAGAACTCAATCTGGGCGGTGGCTGTGGCATCCAATATCTGGGTAAAGAAGAATGGAACGGGATAAAGAGAAAAATTGCAGATACAAACGATGCTACATGGGCTAATGAATTGATAGGGTATAATTGCAATAATGAATGGGTTAGTGAAGAGCTCTATTGCCCGTTCACGCCCGATACATTTATACATAAGTTGTTTAATGATTCTTATACCGCAAACAGAACATTTAAGGAGCGATTGGAAGCGATAGGGCTTCCGAAAATTGTTGTTGAGCCAGGAAGAAGTCTCGTCGGTAATGCACAAGTAACGTTAGTAAGAGTATGCCATGTAGGAACAACTCCTAACGGGCAGAACATAGTTCATGTAGATGCGGGCGTTAATCATCATTCCCTGAACATTATTGTTCCGGAACAACTACATAGAATGGAGATTGCGAACGACATTGACTCAGACGCGAGTTTTGAAACTTTTATCGCCGGTAATTTGTGTTATACCGGCG
>QBUN01000374.1 GCA_013180565.1 Candidatus Methanophaga sp. GoMg3.2
TTTGTGGTTTGCTTGTGCTCGGCTTTGCAACTAGCGTCCCGGAACTTTTTATAACCGGTGTGTTCCTAGGTGCCGGTCTGGGCGCGATTTCACTTGGTACGTTGACTTTAGCATCGAAAGCGGCAGGAAAAGGACAGGAAGGGGCAGTAATGGGGATTTATTACACTACATTTTACGCAAGTATGGGTACTATACCTATTGTCTGTGGCGCGCTATCAGATATATTCAGTGTGCGGTTGCTCTTCCTCGGGTATGCGGGATTGCTGTTTGTGCTGATGTTTGTGGTTTGGCTGGCGGGTGGTTCTCTACGTGTGAGGGGGGAAGGTGGCCAATGAGGAGAGGGGAATTCTGTATTCTGAGCATTTGATTCAAAAATAATCGGAATCATATATCTTGAATAACATCCCCTTTTATTATTAAACTTGATTCCTCGGGGATATCTGCAAAGGTGGGTTACTTTATATACAATAAGAAAGAGTATACAATAATAAAAGAAAGAACGCAGATGAAAATGAAATACAATCACGTGTATCAATTTAAGATCACACTTGGGGGTAGTAAACCACCGATCTGGCGGCGAATACAAGTACCGGAAACGTATACCTTTTGGGATATACATGTCGCTATTCAAGACGCCATGGGCTGGTTAGGTTACCATCTACATGAATTCGAAGTTGTAAATCCTTCTACTGGTTTAAAGCAGACAATAGGTACCCCAAATGACGATCTTGGTAGAAATGTTCTTTCAGACAAGCGACAAAAAATAGCTGACTATTTCTCTATGGCAAATGAATCGGCATATTATGTATATGATTTTGGCGATGCTTGGGAACATGAGATACTATTGGAAAAAATACTGCCACGAGAGAAGGGTGTTGAGTATCCGATATGCATCAAAGGTAAAAGAGCATGTCCACCGGAAGATAGTGGCGGCATTTGGGGCTATGGAGAGCTTTTGGAGATCATAAAAGATCCTCAGCATGAAGAGTATGAAGAAATGCTGGAATGGCTTGGTGGCGACGATTTTGATCCTAAATATTTTGACGTGAACGCGGTTAATTTTCGTGACCCTGATAAACTTCTCAGGATGGAGTTCGAATAGAAGAGGCAGTTCGTCTATTGATGGCATAGCTAAAAACCCACAAGATATTACAAGATTAACACTAAAACATTTTAGATCATAGCGACAGATTAAATTAAACAACTTCAAAAATAAACTTGCACCATATTGAGAACAAAAGTAAATATAAGAACACGTATATTAGTTCAATTTTGCTAAACTCATCTCTTTGCCACCTTTAATTTTTGGATTTTATCTTTTAGTGGCCATATGCACTTAAATGTTCTTCAATCTAACATGTCGCTGGGCCGAAAGTCATGTATTCTAGGTTGCTGAAAAGGCATCCGGACAATTTATGGGCTACTTTTGAGCGACTGGTATTTATTTTAATATTAACTCCAAAAGAAGTTTGACTTCTTCTCGTTCTTCCTTCACAAGTTCTTCTCTAACTTCTTCGGCTATTTCTTCCACCATCGATTTCCTCAGCGAAAACTCAAATATTCTTCGCATTGTTTCGTCATCTACCTGAAGAGTTTTTAGCTCTTCCAATATCTTCTCATCCTTGGTAAGCAAATAGAAAGCAAGTCCGCAGTAAAATACCTCCTTATTTTTCCCTTTTACCTTTTCCCTTAAATCAAAGCAAATGTTATATTCCTTTATTGCCCTTTCATACTGCTTTAAATGATAATAAGCAAGTCCACGATTGCTGTATGCCAAAGCATATTCAGGATCGAGCTCTATCGCTTTGTTATAATCCTCTATTGCCTTCTCATACTGTTTTAACATGTGATAAGCAAATCCACGATTGTTGTATGCCGAGGCATATTCAGGATTGAGTTCTATCGCTTTGTTATAATCCTCTATCGCCCTTTCATACTGCTTTAATTTGCGATAAGCAAGTCCACGACTGTTGTATGCCAAGGCATGTTCGGGATTGAGCTCTATCGCCTTGTTATAATCCCGTATTGCACTTTCAGGCTGGTTTAATTTGCGATAAGCAATTCCGCGGTTGTTGTATGCCGAAGCATAGTCGGGTTTTAGCTCAA
>QBUN01000373.1 GCA_013180565.1 Candidatus Methanophaga sp. GoMg3.2
GATTATTTGGCAGCCACTTAACCACATCTACCCACATGAAATAGCGAAGAGCCATAAACTTAATAGCGCCAATAGTCAATCCTTTACAGCCATCATAAGGCTCCCCTGTTGCATCTGTTACTTTAACACATGTATCCGCACCTGCTTTGAAATCCCAAGTACCTAGATATTTTTCTTTCCAAGCGGGAGAGGATCTATATTGATTTACCTTAATGGTCGTTGAGCCTCCATCATATTTGACAGTAAATGGGACTTTGGTTGACGTGTCCTTACATGCATAAAAATATGCATAAACCTCGTATTTACCAGACTGTGAAAGATATGGTTTAAACTCTGCCCAACAATCAGGTTGTGATGGATTGCCGGACATACCACCAACATAGGTAGAAATGTAATTATGTCCTTGGTAAGTATGCGAATACCAAAGCTCAGGATGCCCGGAATTGCTTCCCTTGGTAAACCAAGGAGACGAGTCTGTAACAGAGACAGTAGTTTTCTCACTAGTTGCGCTGGTGGTGTCTATTAATCCGCCAAAAACTAATCCAAACATCAAACATATAAGCAATCCCCCAATAATTTTACCAATCGCTTTTTCTTTCATCTTGCACCGCCTATATTTCTGGTAACTTGAACCGCTTCTGAGAGTGCAAAGTAATTTTCAAACCGCTTCATTAACGGATAATTGTCTGCCAATATCTTCCTAATATCATTATCCCTCATTTTTAGCATCTCCCTTTTATCCCCTCCACTTAATTAACATTCACTACGATTTTATCAGTGGTATCGTCTCTTTATAAATTTTTCTATTTGCATCATTGTGGACACAACACGTAGTGATGCAATAAATGAGAATTTATCATCCTGCCGAAGAACGGTGAAGCGAAATGTGGAGAAATGGTCCATATAACGCTTGAATCAAGGGATATCCGTTCTTTCTGAGACATATTCGTGATATAATTCATTTCAAATATAACATAAAATCTTTTCTTCGATTGCAACAATTATATATTTTAAATTACAATAGGTAACATTGTGAAGCAGATTGTCATGGATGCAATGGTGGTTATTAATCTATCCAAGATAACACTTTTGCAGAACTTAGCGGAGAATATCTGAAGGTTATTGGAACGCCGGCAATAATAAGATGGATGTTTGAAAAGGGTATAATAGCTAAGAAAAAGGCGGTAGAAAGTTTAGAAGAACTGAAGACGATTGGCTGGTTCGAGAAAGGTTTACTGGATAGAATAATAGGGGGGATTGAAATAGATGGGTAAGTTAGTAACAATTGGCGTGAGGATACCCGAGGAATTTGTGAAGGGTTTGGAGGAGAGCGCAAAGGAGGAAAATATAGATAAGTCCACGATTATAAGGCGGTTTATAGCAGAGGGTCTCAGAGAATATAAGAGAGAAAGGGCGGCAAGACACTACAAAGAGCAAAGAGTATCTATCAGTGGTGCAGCAGAACTTGCTGGTTTATCTGTTAGAGAAATGATTGATTATCTGATAAGAGCGGGATATAAATCCCGTTATTCGTACGAGGACTTGAAAAGGGAGATAAATCTCCTTGGAACTATTAAGAATAATAAATGATAACACGGCAATATTTGACTTTAAAAATCACATTATCGCCATCTATTGAACTTTGACTTTTGCACTTTGCACTTTTCATTTTAATATGGCACTATCATTTGTAACAAACAAACGACCATGTACAGTTGAGCACAACAGCGCAGTTTGCTGCGTCTACTGAAGCTCTTTGTAATCTTCCAGTATATTTATCCTTCTGTATTCATTTCGCTGAAAGTTAGCGAAAAAAGCGAAAGATGAAAAGCGAAGGGCTGACGGAGAGGGAAGAGGCGGCAAAGTTATCTGACATGATGGAATAAGCATGCTCAAGTGTGCCTGCTTTTTGGAAGGACAAGAAAATCAATTATTGAGACAGATTAACACAACACTTTTTCTTTTTTACAAAAAGAAAATTTAGCATGTGCTAAAAGAAAAACACAAATGTTCTTTTGGTAAAGCTTTTCTTTTTAAGAAAAGGTTTGTGTAAATCCGTGTAAATCTGCGTCCTAAATTAAATTTATAGGTAGAAGTT
>QBUN01000015.1 GCA_013180565.1 Candidatus Methanophaga sp. GoMg3.2
TTTTGTGGCCATGAATATCTTTTCATCGCTCATTGCGAAGTGAACAAAACATCTCTGGGAGATTTTTTCTCTGGGGTCTCTATCTTCTTTGTATTGTTTTATTGCGCTCTCAACACCCTGAGAAAAAGTATCCTTTAGTTCAATTGTTATAATTGGCAGCCCATTAACGGAAATAACCAAATCCAGCCTCTTACTGTCTTCTTTCTGCTCGTATTCAAGTTCATCGATGACAGAAAAGGTGTTTTTCTCAAATTTCGCAAATAAGTCAGGGTTTTTCCTGTTATTTGGTTTTGGATAGAATAATTCAAAGTGGCATCCAACATCCTTAAACCCGCTTCTCAAAACATTAATCGTTCCTTTTTTGTCAATCTCCGAAAACAATCTATAGAAGAATTTTCGCTCTGCATTCTCTCCATAAACCCTTTTAAATTTTATCCAGTCCTTCGGTTGTGTATCCTGAATGAATTTCAAGGTTAATTCAGGGTCTATGCAGGAAGCTTTATTGTAATTATGGTTGCCTCTCTGGTGATAGCAGGTACTGACTAAATGAGCAATTATATCATTCTGAAATGCCTTTTCTGTTGTGTCAGTTGTCATAATTTTTCCTCCTCGCTCTTTAACTCGTACCAGACATTATTTCCTCCACCTCTTCTTACAATCTTAGCTTCTTCGATTAAATGCTTTAAATCACGAGAAGCAGTATCTTTAACAATATGAAATCTATTAATAATCTCAACGCTTTTGATGGTGCCTTTTTGTTCCAAACAATCTAAAATCCATCTTTGCCTGGTTTTTGTGTCCGAGTTACGTCCGAGTTGTGTCCGAATTACGTCCGAGTTCCATCCGATTTGCTTCGGTTTTACTTCGGATTTGCTTCGGTTTTCCGTTCGATTATCGATCTTTCTATGAAATATCACTTCAAAGAACATTCCCGTTTTAAACTCAACAATAACATTATCCTCTTTTGCTAATTTTTGCATTCGTTTTATTCCAGAACCTGCTTTTTCAACTAATCCTAATCTGTGAATTAGATCAACTAAAATGGGATTTCTCAAAACACTCCTTTTTCCTAATTCTTCCTTCGGGAATAATAATCTCCCGGGATTGATAATTTCAACCTTATCCGGGGAAATATTTATTTGCACGGACGAATTAATATTATAATCTCTATGAATCATTGCATTTATTATTGCTTCTCTTAAAGCTTCTTTAGGTAGTTCTAATTTGGTTTTGTGTTTAAGTTCGTTTTTTATTATTATTGCAGTATTTAATTTTGAAAGAAGGTATTTGTATGCGTTGTTCAAATTTGACATGAAATATCCCGTAAATTCTTTTGAATCAATTATTTCTGTCTGCTCTTTATCAGAATATAAGAAGCATGATATGATTGCAGTAGGGTAATAATATTGTACATTGTTTGAAAAGAATAATATTCCCACATTGTTTAGTTTATTGTTTGTAAGCAAATTAAGATTATTAAGTATATGTTGTTTTGGTAATGCCTTATCTAAGTTAGTGTTTTTTCTAAAGTTGTTAAACGCCGCATTTGAAAAATCCTTTTCTTTAAAATCGATATTTGTTTGCCTTTCAAATGAGATTAAGTTCTCTTTTTGGAATAGATCTCTTATTTCATCTCGGTTTAATTGTTGTGAATTTGCGCCATATCTTAAATAGAAATGCCCATTTACTGTATAAGGTTTGTTTTTACCTTCCACGCTAAATATAATTGCCAAATTTTTTAACTGCTCTATTTGAACATAAAACGGAGGATTCATATTTCTTGCAATATCCTGAACTTTTGACCTATCCGAATTTGTTAAATGGTATCCAATTACTTTGTTTGTTTTATCTTCAACCCCTATTATTAGCTTTCCACCAGAAGAATTCGCAAAAGCACAGATGTCTTTACCTATTGAACTGTTTATAGATTCTTTAAATTCTATTGTATACCCTTCTCCGGTTTTTATTATGTCTAATAATTCTGGGTATTCCATTTTATACCTCGCTCTTCCTTACATCCACCTTGCCTGTAACTGGAATGGCTCAGTGCATCGTGTACCCTAAAAGGCTCAGTGCATAGGTACCTTCA
>QBUN01000014.1 GCA_013180565.1 Candidatus Methanophaga sp. GoMg3.2
AAATTTAATTTAGGACGCAGATTTACACGGATTTAATTTCTTCTGCGTTAATCTGCGTCAATAATTAATTTTAAAAGGTTGGATATTATGCTTTCTTGTATTACATTACCTTCGTTTTAACGTGCTTATAATTTCATCAATATACAAAAGTTTGTGTAAAAATCTGTGTGATCTTATGTATATGACCACAATTTATAATGTGGTAGAAGTAATGGTTTAAACATGAGAATAAATGTGGCAGTAGCAGGAGTAAACGGGCGAATGAGTGGACAGATAGTAAGCAGCATCTTAGAAAGCGAGAATATGGAACTGGTAGCGGGTTTTGACATCCATGGTGTGGGGGAAGAGATAGCACCGGGTATAGAAATTTCAAGTCCTGACTCGATGGACAAGGTATTAAAAGCAGTTTCTAGGCCCGATGTATTCGTGGATTTTACAAATGCCGCAGCCGCAGTGGAAAATGTTAAAGTCGCCGCACGTAATAACGTAAAGATCGTTCTTGGCACAACAGGATTTTCCGATGAAGAGTTCAAAGAGCTAGAAAGCGCTATAAATGGTAATGTCCCTGCTATTATCTCCCCTAACTTCTCGATTGGTGTAAATGTCTTCTGGAACGTGATTGCCGCGGCAGCAAGACATCTTCAGGCATATCAATATCACATGGAGATTATAGAGATGCATCACTCGCATAAAAAGGATGCCCCCAGTGGCACGGCGGTAAAAGCCGCTGAAATACTCGCCGATTACGTAAAAGGCAAAACAACGTTCGTTTATGGCCGGCAGGGTATAACCGGAGAGAGAACGGATAATGAATTGGGCATACATGCCATACGTGCTGGCGACATCGTTGGTGAACACACGGTATTATATGCGGGCAAGGGAGAACGACTGGAGATCACACACCGCGCACATAGCCGAGAGGCTTTCGCACAAGGCGCAATAAAAGCCATTGAATGGATTAACGCGAAAGAAAGAAGCGGGATATATTCTATGGCTGACATGATGCGGGAATTGGAACAGGGCTAAGATCGCATAATTATTTTATTTTATTTTATTTTATTTTATTTTGTTGTACTTGAAGACCGGGAAAAGATGAGTGAACGAAAAAAGGTAAAGGATTTGAAGGTGGGCGACTCAGTAGATATGACCCTTCTGGTGCAGGAGAAGGAGCTGAAAGAATTTGTCTCAAAGGCGGGCTACTACCTGCATGTGAAATTCGGTGATAGCACAGGCAGTATAGGTGCGAAATGCTGGGAGAGAGCAGAAGAAACGGGCGCTATATTTGAACCAGGCGAGGTCGTACATATAATTGGTGTCGTGGAATCATTTAAAGGTCGTTTACAGTTGATCTTCACGCTAGAAGGCGTTGAAAAAAGCGCTGATGGGGTTTCAGGATATCTACCTCGAACATCGAAAAAAATAGACTTGATATTTGGCGATATAGTAAAAACAGCAGAGAGTATGGAGAATAAATACCTTAAGGCTGTGCTCTCCTCTTTTCTCAACGACCCGGAATTTGTAGCTAGTTTTAAAGATGCGCCGGCAGCTAAAATTCACCACCACAATTACATCGGTGGTCTGTTAGAGCATACGCAATCGGTTATGGTGCTGTGCAAGACCATCACCACGCTATATCCGGAACTAGACCGGGATTTGTTGCTTACAGGTGCTATTTTGCACGATATAGGCAAAACAGCGGCTTATGTATTTGATTTCCGTATTGATGTAACAGACGAGGGGGGGCTTGTGAATCATATCGTGTTAGGCTATCAAATGGTGGAGGAACGGATAAGGGCGATAGGGGGATTTCCGAAAGAGCTGGAGCTCCGATTGCTGCATCTCCTCTTGAGCCATCATAATTATGGTGAATGGGGTTCTCCTGTAAAGCCCCTGTTTGCAGAAGCGGAGGCGTTATTTCTTGCTGACATGCTTGATGCTCGGCTCAATGAATTCAGCCAGCAGCAGATGCTTGAGGCTGTAAAAGAAAGAGAGGGAGTATGGAGCGGCTTTAACAGGCGATTAGATCGTTTCATTTATTTGGGGGACGCTTATCCAAAGGGAAAAG
>QBUN01000013.1 GCA_013180565.1 Candidatus Methanophaga sp. GoMg3.2
GTTGTCTTAAGTAACGTGTTAGACGTGCTGGGTATAAAAGCGCCGGAAGAGATGTGATCGGCGTTTTAACTGATGTGTGTTCGGTTAAGTATTTATTTAGGGCACACAGCACAAAACCAAAAGAAAAGGGAAGAAAAGAGTATCATACATACAAAAAGTATTTTAGGGACACAGATTAACGCAGATTAACGCAGATGAGAATCACAAACTTCTAATTAATTTTATTTCTGGGGTCAATATTCATATTGAGTCGTACTTAACCGAACACCTATATGATTTATTTATGTTTAACATTAATGGACTTGAATAAGGTTGTAAAAATAGCGAAAGCGGATGAGGATGTAGAAGCGCTAAAATGGGAAGGGTAATTTATATTACGATTAAATGCACAAGAAAGGTAAGAACAATGGTGGAGGTCAAAATCAAGATTGCTCTGGTGCTGATTGCAATACTGATATTGGCCGCTCCTATAGTGATCGCGCAAGAAGTGCCCGCGCATGTCGTGATAAGCGAGGTGCAAATTGCGACCAATGAGTTTGTGGAATTGTATAATCCAACTAATAGTGCCATAGAGATGACAGACTGGCATTGGTGCTATTTTTCTCCTACTAGGAATTGGAATGACTCTTATAGAGATAAAACATTCCCAGGTGGAGCAATTATACCGGCTCATGGCTTTTATTTGATAGCCACTACATCGGGTGACTTTCCTACTGCAGATTGGAATTTGGAATATGCCACTCACTTTTTAAAAGACACAGCGGGCTCTGTTGGGATTTTCCCCTGGGATCCCGATACAAAGACGGCTGAAGAGGCAAAAGCTGGAAAGATAGATGCTGTTGGGTGGGGTAGTGTTACCGATGTTTATGAAACCGCAACCGCTAGTACTCCCAGTTCGGGCGAAAGCATCGAGCGGAAACCGTTGAAAGAAAACTATGCCCCCTGTCAAGACACGGACAATAATGCTCTTGACTTCGTCGTGCAGGAGACACCAACGCCAAAGAACTCCTCTTCTCTGGAAACAGGTATATCAGTAACAAAAGTGGGTGACGTCACAGAGGCAGCACCTTCTACTCTTGTCTATTTCAACATTATCGTCAACAATACCGGTAAGTGTAGATTGGATCATGTACTCGTAGAAGATATGCTACCAGCAGGGATGACGTATTCTTCCTCTGATCCTCTTGCGGACAGTACTAATGGGACAATAACATGGGATGATGTGGGACCTCTTGCTGTTAACGCTTCTACAACGATCACGCTTGTTGCACAGATAGAAGAAGATGCCAAGGGAGTGTTAACCAACACGGTTGATGTTACCGGTACGCCACGGATGGGAACTAATGTCTATGATGACGCTACAGCAGAGGTCCGTGTGATATGCGTAGCGATAGAGAAATCATGCAAGTCGTCCACCACCTCGCTTGGTAAAACCGTGAAATACACGATAGAGTACTCTAACCCCGGGAAGGTGAACCTGACCAATGTGGTAATAACCGAGAACTATCCAAAGGATCTAACGTTCACTTCCGCGGTTCCCGCTCCTGACTCAGGAACAAATAACAAATGGACGATAGGTACTCTTCCGGTTGGCGAGTCAGGGAAAATAACAATAAAGATGAAAGTTCCGGCTAGTATGACGGACTTCAGCTACACCGAGAGTGGTTCTGTATCAGGAGAAGGTATTGTAATGATTAGCAAAGAGTTATCCACAAAGGTAGAGCCATTCGATCTGGAAAATATAGTTACAATCTCGGGCTCTTACGGAGCGACAAATGTAAGTGCAACTGCCAGTGCTATAACCACCGTGAGTGTGTCCGGGTCAAGCTTAGAAATTACAGAGCATGGCAGCGGCACCTACGACTCGGAAGAGGAATTAAGCGTATCTCCTGAGAAAATGGGTATCAAATTTGATAAGACCACAAATGCCAAATACAGTCCTACTACCTTTAAGTGCTCTGATGGCTTCGTCATGGAAGTCCCTTCTAAGTGGTCGCAGGACATCTGTATCAAGAATTATGTGAAAAAGAGCGCTATACACAAGACGATAAC